>CAXUIV010000054.1:6360-13166 GCA_964250875.1 uncultured bacterium | reverse complement strand
CCTAGCAATTGACAAACGACCATCTATAAAAATGCCCTTGAATGTGTGACGCACTCCAACACTTAGTGGAGAGTTCAGTCCCCGTTGCTCTAGCCTTCCAGGCTACCGATTGGCTCCCCACTGGCGAGGCAATTTCGTCGCTGTCATCAAACGCAATTCCATTGGCAATGGGACCCCATCCGTCCAGAACAAACACAGCTAGCCGTTGTCCCTTCTTCTCCGAAAGCTGCGCTACTCTGCTTTGGTAATAGGGACACATGATGTAGAAGTTTAGCTCCTCTCCTAAATCGGCGCTGAGTGCAGCTAAGCTACTCAAGTTGAATAGGTATAACACCAAAACTCCTGGAAGTAGAACTGCTGAGAGTGCCTTTCGCCAAGCTCTCTGTCTGAGCGAAATGATGCTGATAAAGCTAGCCCAAACAGCAGTGATCGCCATAGTCAGGAGCAAGAACGGCGCAACGAGGAAAGTGGCAAAGAAACGACTATTGGGTATAGCTAGAATGAGCGTGAAGGTGGCTGGCGGAATGAAGGCAAATAAGCTGGGCCACCATAAATATTTGTCAAGGTGTCTGCTATTTCCTCGATTTACCACAAGCGACTGCGCTTATTCTTTCATATGTATTTTGCTGGCATTCTAACTTGGATGCAAAATGGTAGAACCTAAATTGTTTACTTGAGCTAAACTAGAGGCGATCGCTATCTCCCGAACGACCAAGCAGCCAACTGAAGTTTACCCTTCATAGTCTTCATTGACTCCTCTACGGCACTGTGTTCGAAGCCGCTGTGCATCTTGCAGTTTTGGCAGCGACTGTCTTGGCGGCTTTCCCAATAAGCCCAGTCGGTTTGATCCCAGAATTCTTCCCAGTTTTCAAAATAGCCCTCGCCCTCAATAAGGTAGCAGGGAGCCTTCCAGCCCTTTGGCGTATAGTTGACTGTGGACCAAGGGGAGCATGGCAGTTCTCGCAGACCCGCTGCAAACTCCAAAAACATTGGGGTAGCGTTGAGCTTATACTTGCTAGAGAACTCACGAATAGAGCGGAACTTCTCGTGGATTTGCTCCTTCGTAAGGAAGACATCCCTCTCTACGCTCTCGTACTCATATCCTGGTGAAATCAATATGCCGTTTGCTTTCAGCTTGTCCACGAGTTGACACAGCGCCTTTACCTCTTCCACCTTCGTCTCCTTGTAAACAGTAGTGTTGAGGTAGATGTAGTATCCAAGCTGCTTGCCCTTCTCAATCATCTCAATCGCTTTGTCGAAAACGCCCTGACGGTTGCAGACAAAGTCGTGGGTCTCGCGCATGCCGTCGAGATGGACCATCAGGAAAAGGCGATCGCTCGGTGGAATCACGCCGTAGAGCTTGCTATCCAGCAGGAGGGCGTTGGTGCAGAAGATGATGTATTTGTTCCGAGCAATCAGACCTGCAATCAGTTCTTTGAGTTCCGGATAGAGAGTTGGTTCACCGCCACAGATATTAACGATGGGTGCGCCGCAGTCGTCCACAGCCTTGAAGCAGGTTTCCAGCGTCATGCGGTCTTTGAGCTTACCCGTGTGGCGTTCGACCGAGCAGCCGATACAGGCGAGGTTACAGGTGTAGAGCGGTTCAAGCATCATCACTGTCGGATACCGCTTCTGCTTCACTTTTTCCATCTTGGCGCGGTGCTTGGTCTGCGCCATTGTAAAACCGATGGGGAATCGCATTGTTTCTGCCTCTTTAGCGGACCGTTAGTAGAAGCGGCTGTCCTTAGTTCACATCAAATATCATACAGTTTGAATGCTTCCTAGCACCACTCGCGGTATAGTTTCTCCGCATGGAACATAATTTCCTCATTCGGCAACCGAATCTTCGATTTCTGGCGGGGGTAAGACGTTTCAACGGCGCGTGTGTCCTGCGCCACCACAGTTCCGACCGCATTTAACAGCGATCCTTTTAACAGGGGCTTAAGCACTGGGTGGTTGAATTTGGTGTAGACCAATACAAACGTCCTGGTTCTGGTTTCAGTTTCTGGATACAGCACATGTACCTGCAAAATTTCCCCCAGCGGAGAACCGGCTCGAAAAGTCGTGAGTGCCGGGAAAGCATACTCTATGGTTCCAGTGTACGTTTTGGGCGCAATCGCCACAGCAGGATTAGTGAGGATGTCACTGAAAGTACTATCCTCACGATCTAGTTCCTGCACAACCTTTGCCCAATATCCCTCTTGCTCAAAAAACGAAATGCGGTTGGCTTTGATACCAAACAGTTTACGGTGTGTGCCATTTTGGTGGTTGTAGTCGTAGTTAATCAGCAGATTGTCCAAAAATGTGCCACAAATGCTTTTGTCGCCCGCGACGCCTAAAAAAGTCATGCCTTCACTCAACTTTGGGACCAGATCTGGTACTGGAATTTTGGGAGCAATGTCACCGTAAGTCCAAACGCAGTCTCCTTTGACAATCAGTTCCAAAGGATTCGTGAGGGATTGCCCAACTTTACCAGTCTGGTAAAGCCGTCCTTGTCCATCAAACTCCAATGCATGAAACGGACAGGTAATTGTGCCCCGATCTTGGCACCAGCCATCAGACAGGGGTGCTTGCATGTGGGGGCAGACGTTGTCGAGGGCGAAAACCTCACCCTGCTTTTGCCACAGAACATAGTCCTGTCCATTGAGAGTGACTTTGTGGGGTTTGTTCTCGCCAAGTGTAGAGCGGTGAGCAATCAACCACGGTGCGCCGGGAAGAATCGCTTCCATAAGGTCCAAAGAGTTTTATTTAAGGGCTATGATGCTAACGCGATCACCGCACAAAGACTGCGGCAAACATTTTCACGGTACGTATGGTGCCTAAATTAAGAGTATTTACTAGATAAGAATTCCAACTTCCAGTTTATAACAAGAGTGTAACTGGATTCAACACTGCTGGCTGCAACTATGAAAGAGAAACCAATTTTGTCTATAGTTACACCTACTTTAGGAAAATTTTCTGAGTATTGGCTGGAACAGTTACTGCGAGTTAAAGGAGAAGTCCAGTTTGTTTTAGTCTACCCGCCTGGTGCCACCATTAAAGTCATAGATGACTCTAGAGTTAAAAGTTTAACCAGCCCCTCTAAAGGCGAAGTGATGCAGAGGTTCACAGGACTGATAAATGCATCAGGAGAGTATATTCTTGCATTGGATGATGATGATTTTGTACATCCCGATGTTCTAGAGTTAACAATTCAATATTTTAAAAGATTTTCTCAAAGCTGGGTTTTGAGGTTGAAAATAGAAAATATAGATTTTTCTAACAAGGAAAGATTTAAACAACAGTGGGAAGATATTCCTGATGTTGGGCAGCTAGAAATATGCCAAAAAACTCCAGAAAATCCTTTTCCCTTTCAACAGGGAAACTATACAGGTTTACTAGAAATTCCAATCGCTCCTTTAGACAAAAAAATTGATATTCGACATGCCGTATGGCCTTGGACTCCGAGAAAAGACATGCATGGAATACACTTTGAGAACTTTAATAATAGGATTTGGAGAAATGAGTTGGTGCAGCAAGCACTGCCCGATCTATCGCAAGTGATGAGAGTGATGGGGGCTTTGACATGGGTGCCAGCCTGGAGCCTTGATAGAGCCTTGGGCTTGTTTATGCAGGCTAAATTCTTTAAAAAAGATGCAATTATCGGTCATTGGCTGCCAAAGCCAGAACAAATCAGATATAGCTACAGAGATCCTTCATTGAAGGAGCCTAGGTCCATTCTGGCGGCGGATGCATTGTTGATTAAACGTTTTCCTCAATATGGATATTTCTGGAATTTATTTTTTAGCCAGCTCTATGACGCGCCAAAAATGTTGGGTAAATCACTGAAAATAAAGCTTAGAAAATAGTTCTGAGTTTTGAGTTTTAAGTTTTGAATTGAAGAGTTAATAAATTTTAAGTTCAAGAAGTAAAAATAGCTTTGGCTTAAAAAATTTTAATTCCTTAACTCATGAATCAGAACTCATAGTTCAAAACTCCTAAAGTACGAAAATCTCAACTCAGAACTCAAAACCTAAAACTCTTAAGATTTCTGTGCTAGCTCTCTCCATTCACGCACGACAAAAGGTGGTACAAGTAGTTCTGCTCGCTGTCCACCTTTTAAAGCTACACCCAACTGCAAAGGCTTGTTCTTGTCTAAATGGTTGACTACTTCTAGAAAATCGTACTCGCCAACACTTAAAGGTAATGTTGCAACTAACACATCCTTGGCCAATTTTACTTCTCCATTCCTGGTCGTGATCCGCAGTTGTTTGGGGTGTGCTACTTCTGTGAGACCTGGAAACCCCACCAGGCGCAGGTGAACGCAATCTACCTGACCTGACTTCAGTCGCTTGAACAAAATAGCTTGCCATGCTTTACCTGATGCGTCTCGTAGACTCTGCTGAGACCGATACATGACTTGTGTATTCGATTCAGGATATTTGTGGATGGAAGCGATCGCAGGTTCTGAATGAGTGACTATCAGCAAGCAGCACAGCAGCAATCCTACAGCTAGCCTTAACCCCAAGCGACCCCGACGGGCATGATGCGTCAACTTAAACTTACCTCTATTTCCTTAATCAACTTCCTTGAAGGTAACGAGTTCTTCAGTAAAATTTACTCAATAAAGCAAATGCACCTCTCAGACCTTAAGAAGTCGTGTGAATTACTGGCTAATGAAATCGGAACCAGGGACATACAGCATAACTGACCTGCAGCAGGAACACCAGACGGTATGGGATGGTGTACGCAATTATCAGGCGCGTAACTTCCTCCGGCAAATGCAGCAGGGGGACTCGGTTTTCTTCTACCACTCGAACGCCAACCCAGCAGGCATCGTCGGTCTAATGCGTGTCGTCACTCCCGACGTTACTGACCCAACTCAGTTTGCCCCAAATAGTCAGTACTACGATCCAAAATCCAGCGTTGAGTCCCCTCGCTGGCACACTGTGATTGTGGCGTTTGTCGAGGCTTTTCCTCGCATTGTCTCTCTAGAAACCCTTAAACGAACGTTCAGTGCTGAGGAATTTTGGGTGGTGAGACAGGGAAATCGATTGTCCGTCATGCCGGTTAACGTGGTAGTGGCTGAGAAACTGCTGGCGATCGCCCACCAAGACAGTGCTGACAACTGAGTGCTGAGAAGCTGCAAAGCGTCGCTTATCGCACCATTACTAATTCGAAGCCTGCTTAAAATGTTTGTACTAGCAGCTACCGACCTTCTGGGAGCAGTTCTCTTCTATTAAGCCAAATAGTTATCTAGTCATACTTACACATTCCTTCTTAACCATATGTCAAAGTAATATATATCCTTTGATAGAAGTCAACTTTTGCAAAATACACTTTAAGAGCAGCTACGGTAATTAGGACTAAAAATGGTGTTGAGGACTGAACGGCATCTACTAATCCGCTTAGAGGGAAAAATCTAGAACCAATAACCTTTGCCAGAGATGAATGGGATGAAAGTACTACCGTTTTATATAGTTTTGTTAAACAGTCTGTTTTTAGGTATGGGGTCAGCCGCCGCGCAGGTCAAAGATACTAAGAGTCTGGAGTCGCGATCGCAGGTGTGGGTCATAGAAGACCACAAGCAGCCAGAGCATCAACCTTTCGTCTGGGTGTTCAAAGACCCCAAAAAATTGGCACAGCAGCCACTGTTACAGCTAGCCAAAGACGTAGACAAGTCGGACGCATCAGATAGCAGCAAAGATTCTGACAGTTCCCAGTTGCAGCCGTTTAATGATGTCATTAAAAACACTAAAAAGTCGGAGGGGTTATTTACCCTTTATCGCCAGCCAGAAACCGGCAAGATCTACTTAGAGATCAAGCCTGAACAGCTGAATAAGAACTACCTTGGCACCGTGATGATTGAGTCCGGTATTGGTGAACGTGGGCTTTATAGCGGCATGCCACTCCAGGATTTTCTATTTTACTTTCGCCGGGTGAATAACAATCTCCACTTTGTTGTTCGCAACGTCAACTTTCGGACTAATCCGGGTGATCCCCAATCGCGTTCCATTAAACGCTCGTTCTCCGACTCAGTCCTGTACTCTTTGAAGATTAAAAGTATTCAGGCTCAACGCAAAACCATCTTGGTCGATCTCGGCGATCTGCTGCTGAGCGATGTGCCAGGACTAGGTTCAATGTTGGCGGACCAGTTAGGCACTCCTTACCGCCTTGACGATAACAAGTCCTATTTTGGTGCTGCCAAAGCCTTTCCTCTGAACGTAGAACTCAACTCTGTTTACGGGTTTTCGGCTTCAAGTGACCAAGGCCAAGGGGCGGATACCCGAAGTTTACCTGACGGTCGTGCCCTGAGTATCAAGGTTCACTATAGTTTTTCGCAGCTACCGGAAGACGGCTATCACCCACGTCTAGCTGATGATCGCATTGGCTATTTCCTCACCGCCTACCAGGACTTCTCTAACGACGAGCGCAAAGACCCGTTTGTGCGCTACATCAATCGCTGGCATTTAGAAAAACAAGACCCCAAGGCCGCACTATCGCCACCGAAGAAGCCAATTGTGTTTTGGATTGAGAATGCGGTGCCGTTGGAGTACCGTGAGGCGATCAAAGAAGGTGTATTAATGTGGAACCAAGCCTTTGAGGGGGCTGGGTTCAAAGACGCGATTCAAGTGCGGCAGATGCCTGACAAGGCCACATGGCAGGCGGGGGATGTGCGCTACAACACCATTCGCTGGTTCAATTCAGTGGATGGGTTATTTGCGATGGGACCGTCACGGGTCAACCCTCTTACTGGAGAAATCTTGAACGCCGAAATCATCGTAGACGCTGGGTTTGTGCGATCGCTCAAGCAGCAGTATCGCACT
>CAXUIV010000054.1:0-6260 GCA_964250875.1 uncultured bacterium | reverse complement strand
CGCCCAACGGTGTTCAGATGAAGGAATACATCCGGCAATATCTGCGACTGGTTATTGCTCATGAAGTGGGACACACTTTGGGCTTGCGTCACAACTTTCGCGGCAGCAGTCTGTTAACACCTGAAGAGTTAAACAACACCGACATCACACACGCTAAAGGGCTAGTTACCTCGGTGATGGACTACATTCCACCGAACTTGGCACCCCAAGGCGTGAAGCAGGGAGACTATTTTCCTGCTGTGGTTGGTCCTTATGATCGGTGGGCAATTCAATACGGATACAAACCCAGTGGAGTGACGTCTCCCCAGGCAGAGTCGCGGTTTTTAGAAGAAATTGCTAAAGCATCTACGAAGCCAGAATTGGATTATGCTCCAGATGAGGACAGTCTTGACCTGGACCCAGATGTTAACCCTTGGGCTAACAGCAGCGACGTACTGCGCTACTCGCAGTGGCAGCTAGATAATGCTCGTGCCATGTGGAATCGGCTAGACCAGCGTTATCCAGCCAAAGGCGAGGGTTACAGTGAGCTGAGTCAACTGTTCGATACGGTATTTTTCTACTATCTACAGCACATTCATTTCATCACCAAATATATTGGCGGTCAGTACTTTCACCGCGACCATGTAGGCCAACCTCATGGCCGGTTGCCGTTTGAGGCAGTATCTGTAGAGAAGCAGCGGCAGGCATTGACAGCCCTACAAAAATATGTATTTGCTGAAGATGCATTCCAATTCTCACCAGAACTGCTGAACAAGTTAGCACCATCACGTTGGTTAGACTGGAGCCATGACGTAGAAGTCTCTCGCCTCGATTATCCGATTCGCGACAGCATCTTCCTAGTTCAAAGCTTAGTGCTGCGAGATTTACTATCTAGCGATCGCCTAGCCAGACTGCTGGACATTGAGCTGAAGAGTCAACCGAAGCAGGCGTTGTCCCTGCCGGAACTGTTTGATACCCTGCAAACCGGCATCTGGACGGAGGTATTAAACCCAGACGGCAAGCTGACCCAAATCTCTAATCTACGTCGAGCCTTACAGCGAGAACACTTAAACCTCATGACCAGCATGGTACTACGGACGGAATCTGTCCCGGAAGATGCCCGAACACTAGCTTGGTACAAACTGCGTCAGTTAAGGGAACGGCTGGACAAGACGCTGGCGCACTCCAAAAAGCTGGACGAATACACCAAGGCACACCTTGAAGAAACGCGCGATCGCATCAACAAGACATTAAACGCTCAGTTGCGATCAGATTAAGCTGTCCAGGAAACTTCCTCAGCTTCTTTCTGGTATCGGAATTGCAATCCAAAACTCTGCTCCCTGCCCCGGATCTGAGCAGCACTTCAGAATTCCGCCGTGTTTTTCGACCACAATTTGATAGCTAATCGATAGGCCAAGACCCGTTCCCTTACCAACTGGCTTCGTGGTAAAGAACGGGTCAAATAAGCGGTTCCTGACTGCCTCTGTCATTCCGGGGCCGTTGTCTTTAATCCGAATCGTGACTCCATGACTTGTCACTTCGGTACGAATCAAAATTGTAGGTGCCCATAGTTCTTCGTCCGCTGTCGGCTGTGTGATACTACCGGCAGAAAACTCCTCTAAAGCATCAATTGCGTTACTAAGGATGTTCATAAACACCTGATTTAGCTGTCCCGCGTAGCACTGAACCCAGGGTAAATCTCCGTATTCTTTGACAATACGAATTCCAGCATTGGTACCCTGAGGCTTTAACCTATGTTGCAAAATTAACAGCGTGCTGTCGATTCCTTCGTGAATGTTGACCGACTTCATCTCAGCCTCATTTTTCCGAGAGAAGTTGCGCAGCGACAGTACAATTTGATAGATGCGATTAGCTCCAATCTGCATTGAGGACAAAACTTTGGGCAAATCCTCCGTCAGAAATTGTAAATCAATCGCCTTTACCTGCTTTTGAACGGGGGCAACTGGGCGAGGGTAGTGTTGTTGATAAAGGCGCAACAACTCCAGTAGATCCTGAACGTATTTGCTAGCGTGGCTCAGGTTGCCAGTAATAAAAGTGACTGGGTTATTAATTTCATGAGCGATGCCAGCCACCAACTGGCCCAGACTAGACATTTTTTCTGTTTGAACGAGCTGCGCTTGGGTTTGTTGCAGCTGACGCAATGCCGAGGCTAGCTGTTGAGCTTGTGCCGTAGCCTGTACAGCAGCCTCATGGGCTTGGGTATAGAGTTCAATCTGCTGAATGGCAATAGATATCTGGTTTCCTAATATTTGCAGGGTTTCCAAATCTGATGTGGTTAGGCAAGGTCTTCTCAAAGTGCCCTCGGTTTGATTGCCTGCAAACAGGATGTAATTCACGTGCTCATGGACGGCGAAAGGAACGGCGACGAAATATTTGACCTGAAAAGCGAGTTCATAGTCTTGCAAATAAAGGATTTTAGTTTTGCCGTTAACTAAAATCCCCTTCTTATCTTCGGCTAGTTGGGCAAAGAAGGGATTGGATAGTCTTTCTATTAAGTTATTAGAAGAATATCCATGGATGGCTATAGGTGTAAAAACACCATCCTGTTTTGCGAATATAATGACTCGATCAAATCCAATGTTCTCAGCTAAAGATTTTACTGTTATTTTATAAATATCAATAGCTTGTTTAGCAGCAATAATTTCTTGATAAAGTAGCTGAATAAATCGAAACGTTTGTTCACGCTTGTTCGCCTTTATCTGCTCCTCGATCAGAGCTGCTTCTAGTTGAACGACCTCTAAAGTTAATTTTTCTATTTCGCTGTTCTTTTTGTTACTTCTTCGAGTAACTCTTTTGCTCCCCGTTGCCTGTTTGGTATTTAAGAGCTGCTCATGTCGTGCTTCCATTACTCAATTCCTACTAAAACACCTGTGTAGTTGTGAAAATGATTTTCCTCTGCGACAGGAGCAATTTCTCCAAATGAGAAGAAGCCAATAAGCTCTTTGTCATCTCCCAAAGTCTCCAATAGACTGTTCACATCTGGTTCTGGTTCTCCGAAGAGATAAGAGCCTCTACCATCACAGTTAAAATAAAAGTATGCTGCTTTTTCAGGAGAATGCATGGTTTCCAAAATTTTCTGAGCCATGGCTTTGGTTCCTTTTACCACCTTGAGCTTGTCACGACGGGTTAGACGTATTCTCGTCCCAACGGGAATTTGACTGCCAATTTGAATACTGCCTCTCTCTTTATCAATACCAGTGATGGCTCTAATAATGATGTTTTCAGAGTATCCTTTGCCCTCAAACGCTTGTCCTAATCCAATCAAATTGTTTACTTGGCAAAAATCTGAAAAGCGCTCCTCTCCTACAAAGTGTTTGAGCATATTGAGTGCCGGTTGGTGATCTATCTCATAAATTACGTTAGCTTGTGCTTTAGTAATAGTTCTAAAATTACCAATCGGTTTCGAGCCGTGGCTAACAGCAATCGTGTATTTAAAATCTCCAGAAATTAGGACACCAGCAACAGCATCGGTCATTACATCTTGATTGCAAATCTGATAAGTTTTAAAGCTCTGGTAATCGTTTCCTGCTGTGCCGCCGACGAAGTCCAACTTGTAACCAATCCTCTTTTCAATGCCCTCAAAAAGACAATCGGCATTAATTGTAAAACCATCAGGAAACAGAAAAAGCAATTTTTTGTCATTCAGAGAAAGTCCGAGTGACCGAATTTGTTCTCCAATCTCTGTTCCCACTTCCTTCGGTTCAGCAGACAGTTTGGGAACAATAAAAGGGTAAAAGCTCATCTCGTCTGACTTTAAACCCATAAGCGCGAGGGAGAATGTTGCCTCATCGCATCCCAAATGAGTAATGATTCCAAAACCTGAACATCCGCAAAGTGGAATATCTCCAGCAACTGCCTGAATTCCTTGGAGAAGTCTAGGAATATTATGTCCAACTGTAGTGAACAATAGAAGCATATCAGGACGGTGTCCATCCAGCTTTTGGATTACCGCTTCAACTGCAAACTTACCAGCAGCAAATGAATCGTCAATTTGACAATAAGTGACAGCTGATTTTAGCGGCATGGATTTTGTCTCTAAAATGCGACTACAAATACTAGGATAAGGATGGCTTCTGTTGGACTGACCAGTATCGTCTCCAAGGTACTCAAAAGCTATCATTAGACTGCCACATATTAGGCTGCCACCAGAAGGCAATTCTGAGGGCAGTCTTTATGCTTGCTCATCCTGCTACATCCACGGACACTCACTTTGCTTGATACAACCTCTCTGAGTCATGATTGTCAAAGTGTAGGTCAGGAAGTACGTCTTTAGTTGTAACAATAATAACTCAACGGCTCAAAGTCCGCAGAAACCGTTGCATACCAGATAGCAATCCCAGCTTTTTAGGCGGTGCTGCTCCATCTGATCTAGTCCCTGCCAAAATTTGATCAAGTTCTTCACCCGCTGGCTTCTTCGGCAGTTCTGCAATGAGCTGATAGTCGTCGTCAGCCTCCAGCCACACTTGCCAAGGAGACGGGTAACAGCGAAATAGAGCTGCTCCATCTAAAGGCCGGATGTGGTAGCAAGACTCAATGGTACTGAGGAAGCGAGCGCGTAGCTGCCGCCCTGTATAGCCAATACCAACAATCGCTACATCCTCTAGACGGGGATTGAGTAGAATAAAGGGTCGCTTACCGGCCTCTTCGCACAGCTTTTCCACCTGGGCCACTTCCACCGCGCTAGGAGCGACAAGCAGAAAAGCGCGGTCCTCTGGCTGAATTTGAGCCTGTGCGGGTGTTTTGCCTGTACCAACGTCAATAATTTTAAAGGGAACCTCTCCCCAATCGCGCTGGGCCAAGGCAGCTGCACCGGCATCGGCAAAGAAAACCTTGAGTCCTGCTCCCAGATCGGCGAAGGCTGGGAGGAATTGCTGTGCGACTGGCATCGGGTTGAGTTCAGGAAATAATAACTCTACTTGCAGCTTGAAAAGACCATCGGCGATCGCAGCCTGTGCCGCTCCTCTGGCTTGGATGATTGCGCTTTCAAGACTTTTGGGAAGTTCTGGCATGAGTTTGTGGTCGAGGAGAGTGCATAGCGGTTAAAGAATTCTACCGCTCTATTTCCATTGTGGGGCGATGATCACTGGCAACAGCAAGCGGATAATAGATAGATGTACGAACAAGCCTGACCATTTGCCCCCATTAGCTCGACTTAGGAGCTAAAATTTTCCCTTAATTGCTGATGATTACAGAATGTTGACGCTGAGAGCGTTAAACTTCGCCCAGATGGTTAAAGTGCTGAGTAGAAGCAACCGGGCATATTTTTTATGCAATTTTTTATGCAATCTTTTATGCATAAATATAGTGCTGGGCTGCCACGGTGCTACAGGGACAGAGGTATGGGAGTGAAGATCCAACTGACAGACAGGCTGAGACTGAGTCTTGCCGTATTAGCGGCCAAGACGATTACGTTCTTGGTGCGCTTACTTCACTTGGGGGCAGCTAGTGTCTTGCCAGGAGAGATTGCTAGTCGCCTCCAGCCTCAATTGCTGCGGTTACTATGTCGTCAGGTCAAGCACAGCGTCGTCCTGATTGTTGGCACAAATGGCAAAACAACCACGTCCCTGCTTTTGGGCGAACTGCTTAAAGGCCAAGGTTGGCGCGTTGCCCATAATGCCACAGGTGCAAATCTGGAGAATGGTTTGGTGACCGCTCTACTGGAAAGTACCAATCTCTTGGGCCAGTTGGCTGTCGATTACGCAATCTTGGAAGTGGATGAAAATGTGCTACCAAGAGTTCTGCCACTCATACAGCCACATCTTATTCTCTGCTTGAACTTGTTTCGCGACCAGCTGGATCGCTATGGGGAGGTAGATACGATTAGCCAACGGTGGGAAAAAGAAATTACCACCCTATCACTAGAGACCATTGTTATCCTGAATGCTGATGATCCAACTCTCTCGTATCTAGGTCAACAACTATACCAGCGCGTGTTGTTCTTTGGTTTGAATGAGCCAGATCAGTATCTCGATGAGATCCCCCATGCTGTAGACTCAATTTACTGCCCTAGATGTGGACATTTATTGGTGTATCAAGGTGTCTATCTGTCCCATTTAGGTGACTTCCACTGTCCTAACTGCGGGTTTACCAAAGGCCAGCCGGTTCTTGACAGTCGTGAATGGCCCCAAATCCTTATTGGGTTGTACAACAAATACAATACTCTAGCAGCTGTGTTAGCGGCCCAGCAATTGGGAGTTGAGGAAGCTGCCATTCGCGACAAAATTGCTCATTTTCGAGCGGCGTTCGGACGGGCTGAGGAG
>CAXUIV010000053.1:0-13285 GCA_964250875.1 uncultured bacterium | reverse complement strand
ATGGAGTGTGTGATTTTATTCTTAGTGCTTCTGAAAACCAATTATTAATTACTGCTCCAGTAATTACGCTAGTCGAGGCAAAAGACAATGATATTAAGCTGGGTTTAGGACAATGCGTAGCTGAAATGGTGGCAGCTCAAATATTTAACGAGCGCAGAGGACAATCGGAGACAATATATGGAGTAGTATCAACTGGTACACTGTGGAAGTTCTTGACACTTGAAGCGCAAACCCTAAAGATTGATAGAACTGAATACTTTATTACACACCTTGAGGAAATTCTCGGAATTCTAGTTGAACCATTTAGAAAATCAAGTGATAGTTAAACCCACTTTTGGCTCTTAAACCTAGACGAAATTGCTGCAATAGCCAAGCAGATGAAGTTTAAACGCCTGCTTCTACTAGTGCAGTGCCCAAGCTAGGAATCGCTCGGTGTAGTAGAGCGCTAGCTGGTTACTGACACCGCTGAAAATGGTGTCAAAGGCATGTTCAGCCCAAGGAATTTCCAGCAGAACAGCTGTGCTACCAACTTGACGCAGACGTTCGTACAGCTTGCGCCCAAATCGCACCTGCACCACATGGTCGCGGCCTCCATACACTAACAAAGTTGGCGGCAGCGATCGCCTCACATAGCTAATCGGTGAAGCAATCCGATACTGCTGTGGCAGTTCGGCGGGTCCACCACCCAAAAATGCTTCCAGAATGGCACGTGTATTGAGTGGATCGGGATGGGGTGGATTAGCGTAGCCGTCGGTTAAGTCAGTTGGGCCATAGTAGCTTACCACTGCCCGCACCGGCAGCACTTCTGGTTGATATGCTGCCAGCATTGCTAAATGTGCCCCGGCTGAACGTCCAAGCAACGCTATGCGGTCTGGATCGGCCTCATACTCTGCTGCATGCTGGCGGATAAAGGCTAGCCCTGCACGCACATCATCTAGCTGGGCTGGGAAGCGGTATTGCGGTGCATGTCGGTAATCAATCGCAAAAATCGTATATCCTTGTACTGCCATGTAGCGATTGAAATCAGCGTTTTGAACTCGACTCCCACTCCGCCAAGCGCCGCCGTAAATGACGACGATCGCCGGATATTTTCCTACCTGCGGCGGTCGATAGATATCCAGGCTCAACGGTATGCCTCTTTCCGAGGTCACACTCACACCAGGTGTGTATCGCCCCTTACGGGGATGAATACCTCTAAACACATCAGCTAAAACAAACGGCTGCGATCGCATCTTGCTCTGCTCTGCACTCGGAGTCAACACGTATGCCCCTAAAGCCTCCCGCATCATAGCTGCCATTCGCTGCTCAGTTGCCGGGATTTGCACCAGTGGCAAGACACTCAGCAAAAGTCCCACTAGACTACTGCACAAAGCCAAGCGTTGCCAACGACTGCGACGGATGCCTACGAGTGATAGCAGCAGCGCGATCACGTTTAGGACCAGCAGCAGAGGACTGACCTCAGGCGCTCCTACACCCAAAGGCAACAAGAAGCCAACCGGGGCTGGAATCACAATCCAGGCACTTAGAAATAGACCTATGGTACTTAGAAGCAGAGCTGTTAAGGTTGGGCATGGGGCAGTGGGCATGGGGCACAGGAGATTGGCTCATCTACTTATTGACATCAAGGTGTGTTGAAGACTTGTGACAGAGCTTGCCGATAAATTTGTAGACCTTCGTTGTTCAGGTGAACACCATCGTTTGTTAAATCTTCTTTTAGAGCTTGGTCCTTAAATAAGGTTTGGGTACTTGAGGCGGCAATTGGAATCTGCTGCGTTGTTGCAACTTGGCGGATGAGAGCATTGATTTCCTCTACTCTGGGAATTGGTCCTGCCAGGTTTGGATTGCGGCTAGCAGCAACAGTTGAGTAGAAAGCGGGAATGAGAACAACCTGTTTAGCACCCATTGACTGCACTAGGGCGATCGCCTCTTGCAGCTTCTTGACAAACATCTCATTGCTAATTTTGTACAAAGCATCATTCGTGCCAATCGCCACAATAGCTTTTTGACATTTCACCTCTGTTGAAATCAATTTCAGCTGCTCAACCAAGGAGACTGTACTCAAACCGTCAAGTGCATAGTTATAGTTACGCTCACCCAGGGTGTTACCAACACCAGCAGAGATAGAATCACCAAATAAGCAACCGTCGTATTGCTTGTTTTGGGTAGCAAGCGCTTGATACTGAACTTCAAATTGCCATACTGGAGTAGAGCTGAGGTTGTCTGTTGTTGAGGATGCGGGGTAGATATTGGCTGCTTTGATAACTTTTAAAGCCTGAGGTATGTCAATTGTCAAGTTTTCACTGGGGTAGGCTTTTAGAAAGCTAATTGGACCAAGACCTTCTGGTGGCTGGGAGCCTAAGATCATTGCGGCTCTTAGCGCTGGCATACCTGCATTATCAGGACGCGCAGTTATCTGAGCAGCTGTAGATAGAACTTGTTTCCCCAACTCTGTGTCTAAAAGCTTATCCATCGCCACAATATCAATGGGAATCTTGACCTGAAGGAACTCTTGTAACATTGCGCGATCGTCACGGCTGAGGAAACGGAGGAAATCTTGCATCTGAGCGGAAGCCTTTTTGGTCTTGGCATAGGTGCGTAAATCTTCAACAGGAAGCGAGGCTTCAAATGATCCGTACCTCATAACAAGTTTCTCTGCTGCTAAGGTAGGAGCGGAGAGGCTATTGAGAGCTAGAAACTGTAGTGAGGCTAGCCCTAGGAGAAGATGTTTTTTTGAGGATGACATGAGTTGTAACAATTTGCTTAATGTTTGTAACAGGGCTGTTTCTTTGTTTGTCGTAGTTGCGCTTCAGCGCCAACAGAGCAACTACGAACCAGGTAGTTCAAGGGCATTGCTCCTTTGCTAGCCTTGCGCTGCTGCCAACATTACACCAAGGAACTTATCCCAGCTAGGGGAAGCCTCAAACGCTGTTAGTTGCTGACCCAGCTGCTGTAGGTTTTTGTGAGTTGCAAACCAAGCTGGGGTAGGTGCAATCCGGAATGGGGCACGGACTACGGATTTTTGAGGGTGATCAAATAGGTAGGCATTGTGAACTACGCCTCGACCAGAACCGATGTCTGTTAGAGAATGACCGGGAAAAGCTCCCCAAGTTGTCACGCCGAGTGAATAATTAACTCCGGTCCATGTGTTCACTCCGATACCGCCGTAGCGCAGGTTGGTGATCGCTTGGTCCAGCTCGGATTTGTAGGCTGTAGCTGTGGCAGGATGCACCAACAGCACGCAGGACAGAGTTCCCCAAACTTTTTGGTTGACAAAATCGACTGCTTGAGATATGAAATCTTTTGCATGAACGGCATTTAGACTCACTTCTGCCAACACTCCGCAAAAGGCTTCGTGGGTCAAAGCATACTCTTCTGGTTCTGGAGAGACATTGGGAATTACTGTCCAAGGAACGCTTTGCTCGGTTCTGGTACCTAAAGCCTGGTGGTGAGGATAGTGGTCTAGGAGAGACTGGTAGCGCTGTTGTGCCCCTGGATAGTAAGCATGGCGCTGAGGAATGGCGGCGAGACAGGTGTGTAGCTGAGTCAAAAATGCCTCTTGTTGCTCCCACCCACTCGCTGTTACTACCACCTTGGCAGCATTACAGTTAAAGCTGGCGTTATGGGCTACCATGCTTGCCACATGTTGGGCTTGAAAAGAGATGTCGCCTTGAGACCAGGGACCAGGTACGACTAGCACTGGGGTGACACATCCTAGTTCTGAGGTGATTGGCTTGGATAGCAGGGGTTCGTTTGCCGCCTTACGCTGCGCCTGTTCTGCTGGCGTACTGCCCCAGACAATGGCATCGTGGGTAAGGTGAGAGCCTGTGACGTGAATGGTGTCAATCGCCGGATGATGTGTGAGGTAACTGCCCAGTTCTGCACCGCCGTAGACCACACTGAAGAAACCATCCTCACGTAGCGACTGAAAAGCTTGTTCTAAGAAGAGGCCAATGTATTCGTTGACCGGATTCATCTTCAGAATCACGACCTGCGAATGGACGAACAGCTTGTACAGCGTGTCCATTGGCGCAATTGATGAGACGTTACCGGCTCCAAGCACGAGTGAGACGCCTCCGGCAGTGGGGTTTCGGTAAGCTGCTCCTTGGGTAGGTGGTTGGCCGGGTTCGATCCAGACCTCAGCGGTAAAACCCATCCACAGTAGTCTGTCTGTTAGGTCAGTAGGGAAGACTTGGGCAACCATCTGTCCGTCAGGTCGGGTGTGCCAACTGATCGGCTGGGGCTGTCCCTGCGCTTTCAGCGCTCTAATCAGGAGTTGCAGGTTGCGGATGGTGGCAAATGGTCCAGAGAGCCATTCTTCTCCTGCTACAGATGAATTGATGCCTTTAGCTTGGCAAGCGGCTTCGATCCAGGGTTGGGCGACTGCGAGTACGCCGTCTATGCAGCGCTGAAGGTAGCTGATGC
Organism: uncultured bacterium; assembly: GCA_964250875.1. Classification (GTDB taxonomy): domain Bacteria; phylum Cyanobacteriota; class Cyanobacteriia; order Cyanobacteriales; family Chroococcidiopsidaceae; genus CAXUIV01. The sequence continues at coordinate 8,863 of CAXUIV010000053.1, read as the reverse complement.
GTTTGGGAATTCCGACTTGAGTCCAGGTGTTTTTATGGCTGGCTAGGTGGGTGGCGATCGCGTTAGCTGTTTGGAAGGTGGTGGGGTTGGGCATTGTTTTTTGGGACGAACCGCAGAGAGCGAGTTTCCGGTGTGGTGAGACAGCCCTGAAGGAGGGTTTCCCTCCGCAGGGGACTGCGAACCCGAAGGGCTCTGCCTCCCGGAAAACTCGCGGTGGGCGCAGAGGACGCAGAGAGAATTATAAGTTTTTGAGTTGGAGTTGGGTGTCTGCGTTTTTCCAGGCGGTTTGGAATTCTTGTCGGGTCTGTTGGGTATCTGCGCCTTGTGCTTTTAGGCTTTCTAGTAGGCCGAAGAGGGAGCGTCCGTTGTGGGGGTTGTGTTTGAGGTCGGCTTGGAAGACGGCAGCGGCGGCTGGATAGTCCTGATTCAGCATTAGGGCACCGCCTAGTGATTCTCTGACTGGGAAAAACCATGCAGGTGGTTCGGCATAGTCTAGATTATCTTGCGTTGCTACTGCTTGCTGTAAAGGTGCAATTGCGGATTTGTAGTCTTGTTTGGCGATCGCAATTTTGGCCTGAAGCAGCAGTTTGGCAATTTTCCAGGTGCTGCGATCATCCGATTCTGATGCTTTTGTTAGGGTTGCGAGGGAGATTTGTGCTGCTTCTGCCTGCTTAATGTTGCTGGTTGCTGCATTGGCCATTCCTTGAGCAAAATGCCACCAGGAGTTGGCTGTGGTCATTTTTGCAGGAGGCTTGGGTAGTTTTAAGATATCGTCCCAGCGATGGAAGCGCAGGAGGACGGGGGTAGATGTGGGCATTTCTGACTGCGGTCCTAAGTAAGCTTCAAGTTGGGTAGCCGCTGTCTTCGCGTCTTTAAACCGTCCTTCCATCATGTATGCTGCAACTAGAAAATTGAGATCGTGACCGTAGTATGTTGAAGGATAAAATTTTTGCTCGGCGCTGCGTTTTCGATACGATTGATCGACTCTTACCGCCTCTTCGTTACTTTGCGCTGCGGCTTCGTAATTACCAGTCCGCATGAAGATATGAGCGGGCATGTGTACGAGATGTTCAGCTGCTGGCACGAGTGTTCTTAATCTCTCAGCACTGGCAAGGGCGACTTCTGGATGGGGCGATGCCTCAACGGCATGGATGTAGTAGTGGTTAGCACCGATGTGTTGGGGGTCGCGTTTGAGTACAGACTCCAACACAGCAATAATCTCTACTGTACCTGGTGCTGGTTCTTCTTTGGTCCAGAGGTGCCAAGGTCGTAGATCCATCGCGCTTTCGGCGTAGAGCGTTGCTGCATCCGGGTCGTTGGGGTAATGTTTGACAAGTTCTCTCATGGCGTTTTTGTAATCAACTGCCAGTTGTTTTACATCATTGGGCTGAATTGCATATCTTTTTGCCAGCGCTTCGATGTATGCGCGTTCGTCTGGTGTTGATGCTGTTGACGCCAGGAACAAAGCTTTGTGTATGGCATCGTATGCAGCTTTTTCTTTAGCAGGATCAATAGCTATATTAATATTTGGTCCAAGTGCTAGAGCAATTCCCCAATAAGCCATTGCCAGTTGAGGATCGAGTTCAGCTGCTCGTCTGAATGAACGGGCTGCATCATCTGGATTAAAGGCATAGATCCAGGTGAGTCCTTGGTCGAAAAAACGTTGAGCGTCGGCGTTGTTTGTAGAGACTGGGTGATGCAGTGTTCCCATGCCAGGAATAAGTGCTGGAGGGGAATTTATCGAGGTGAAATGCTTTTGAGGTAACGAGGCGGAAAACGAACAGGTAAAGAAAATAGTAAGTAAGGTTAATAATATGTGCTTTATGTGTTTTTGCTTCAACATGTGATTACCTTAACTTCTACCTGCCCTGACGGTAAAATTTCATGCTACACCCTACAAATTTCTTTGACCTCTCTAAGTCCCAACATCGCGAAATTTTTAAGGACGTTGAATTCGTTTGGGATGCACTCAAGCGAATTCCTGAGTATGTTAACGCTCACCTCAAGCCCAGCATCAATGGCACCATCAGCCCTCTAGCTTACTTAGACGAAAACGTCTACATCGGAGCAGGCACGGTGGTTGAGCCAGGGGCCGTTATTAAGGGGCCCACTATGATCGGCGCGAACTGTGAGGTGCGTGCTGGCGCGTATATTAGAGGGAACGTCTTGGTAGGGGACCGAGTTGTGGTGGGACACACTACGGAACTGAAAAACTGTTTGCTATTCGACGATGCAGAAATTCCTCACTTTTCTTACGTCGGTGACAGTATCTGTGGGTGGAAGGCTCACTTAGGGGCGGGGGTAAAAATTTCCAATCTTAAAGTTACTCGTACACGTGTGGTCGTAAAAGTCAATGGTCAGCATTACGAAACTGGATTGCGTAAATTCGGAGCTATTCTGGGTGACGAAGTGGAGATAGGCTGTAACTCTGTGTTGAATCCGGGCACATTAGTGGGCAAACGAACACTGGCTTATGCGAATCTTTCTTTAGCTGGCTACTATCCGCCTAACTCTATCATTAAGCTCCATCAAGACTACGAGATTGTAGAGAGAACTGATGGCTGAAAGGTGTCCGTAGTTGCAGGGATTAAAGTTTGTTGAGCTGCATTATTGAACTCTCATTCGGTTGGCTAGGATAGGATTAGTCAACGATAAGCAGGTTTCCTATGGTTAAACAATAGGAAACAGTCGCGATCAGGGGAGCATAAAATGGCTGCAATCAGGAGGTCGCAGGGGGTACGCATCTTAAGGGCATCTTGGGCACAGGAGCAGGATAGTTCAGGTGTGCGTTCCAAGGACTGGTCATGGCCTTTCTGGCCTGCTTTACCAATTTATCCACGCGGACAGCGGCGTACAGTCCGCCAAGAAGTGGTGAAGGACAGAATCTGGACTTTCGACCAGATTCAGGGGATGTTCTATGCTGTTGTGCCAATTCGCATGACTGTCGTGAGGCTCGATACAGGCGGTCTCTTTGTCTATGCTCCAGTTGCTCCAACTCCAGAGTGCGTCCGTCTGGTCAAAGAGTTGGTGGCAAGGTATGGCGATGTGAAGTATATCATCCTGCCAACCGCCTCTGGTTTAGAACATAAGGTTTTTGTCGGTCCCTTTGCCAGACATTTTCCTCTCGCGCAGGTCTTTGTAGCTCCCTCTCAGTGGAGCTTTCCGCTGAACCTGCCGCTCAGTTGGCTCGGCTTTCCCAAAGAACGGACTCAGGTGCTACCACATAGTGCTGATGCCCCTTTTGCCGATGAGTTTGACTATGCGGTGCTGGACATGAATCTTGGACAGGGTTCATTCGTGGAGGTGGCGTTCTTCCACAGGCGATCGCGCACTCTACTCGTCACCGATTCCGTACTTTCCGTACCAGAAGATCCGCCTGCGATTGTTCAACTTGACCCCTATCCCTTGCTGTTCCACGCTAGAGATAATGCGTCCGATGTTGTTGAGGACAACCCAGCAAACCGTCGCAAGGGTTGGCAACGCATCTCGCTGTTTGCCATCTACTTCCGACCGAGTGCTTTGGAGAAGGTCACACTATGGCAAGCGTTGCGCGACGCCCTCAAAGCGACAGACCGCTCACCAAAGGCGTATTTTGGTCTGTTTCCGTTCCGATGGACAGATTACTGGCAGCAGTCGTTTGATACGCTACGAGGGGGTGGACGTCTATTTGTGGCACCGATTCTACAGACGCTTATTCTTCCCCAAGCACCACGGAAAACGCTCGACTGGGTAAACAAGGTGGCAAGGTGGGATTTCCAGCAAATTATTCCCTGCCACTTTGACTCGCTCGTCAAAGCAGATTCGCGTCAGTTCCGACAGGCGTTTGCCTTCCTTGAACAGCCCTCTCTAGGTATGACGTCAGCGAGTGGAAGCAAACCTCTGCCACAGGAGGATTGCCAATTCGTCAAGGAGATTGAGGAAAACCTAGTAAAGCTCGGTATCGCCCAGCCACCCAAAGATATGGTATAAAAGACTACATTGGTGCTACTGCGGCACTGGAACAAAGTCGTAGCCTGTGTGCGAGCGATTACCAGGGACAATCTTTACAAGCTGTACTGAGGCGTTGCGATCGCCCGATGCCAAGAATCGAATTATGCCAGAAGCTCCTGTCGTTGAGAAGTCAGGGGAGGAGAGAGCTTGTTGAATGCCGCTTCGAGTGGGATTTTGCTCTATGGCGGCAACAAAAGCCAGTGTAGCATCATAGGCCAAGGCAGTGCGCCAGTTCACATCAGCGCCCCAAAGCTGGCGCGACTCGCGAGGAAAGATTGACTGGCGAAGAATAGCTGAGGTAGGCGTGCCTTGAATATCCCAAGGAACTGCCAACACCATCCCCGCTGCTGCATCTTGACCAATTTCCAAAGTCTTGGATGTGTAAATATCATCTCCTCCTAGTAGCTTTAAACGCTTGCGATTGAGTTGAACCACCTGTAGAACCTTGTCTAGTTCATCAACATTGGTGGCGAACATCAACACCTGTGCGCCTTGCTTTGTCGCCTGGTTGACACTTTGGGCAGCACTAAAACCTGGATCGGACAAGTCGAACTCGCTCAATACCTGCCCACCTCCCAGTGATACAGCCGTGACAAACTCAGACTTCAAGGACTGGCTATAGCCACTCTTCGAGTTGAAGTAAACTACAGCATTTTTCTGCTGCAACTTGGTCAGCATGTGATTAGCTAACGCCCTTGCAGCTACATAATCGCTGGGAACGGTGCGGAAAATGTAGTGGCTAAAGCCTGAAAGTTTAACAGACGTACTTGTAGGAGAAATTGCTACGAGTCCTCCTGATTGATATGCCGTTCCTGCCGCTAGGGTTGTGTCGCTGGCATTAGGGCCAACAACACCCAACACATCTGGGTTATTAACCAGTGCTGTGGCAATCTGCTTGCCCACGGCGGGATTGTCGTCGTCGTTGGCGATCGCAACCCGCAAAGGTATCCCCTTAATTCCTCTAGAGGAGTTAACCTCATTCTGAGCTTGAGCCACTCCGCGCAAAATTTCCAAAGAGACGTTGGGGTCCGTGCCTATTGGTACAGAGGCGGCAATTGTGTAGCTTTTTTGCTGACCGATCTGGGCGTTGTTAAGAAAAATTAATGCCTCTGGGTCGTTGCGGTTGATACGCAGCGCTGCTTGCAGGTTGGCGATCGCTTTATCGTAGGTTCCGGCTGCTATAGCCTCCACTCCGGCTCGCTTTGCTGGTGAGGCTGCTTGCGGAATAAGAATTTTCTCACCGAGACTGATTCGGTTTTGTACCGATCCATCGATTGGTGTTGTCTCTGTTGGGGTGCTAACGTCTCCTATTTTGAATCCACGATTAGCAAGCCACCAACCACCACCACCCGCTAATCCCAATGTAATCAGGAGGGCCAAAACGAGAATAGTTGTTTCGTTTTTTTGGGACATATATGCAATCGCCGGAGACGCAGAAGCTCTTAGAAATCAAAATAACTTTCCAGCATACGTCAATTTTAGGTTAAATCTGAAATTGCCAGCTCCTACAGAAGAATGTTCCTATACTCTGGATAGTTTAGGATATGAGAAGCAATCGTTTATGAGCGTACAGTCAACAGAACAGCACTACGTGTATATGGCCCGTTGTGCTAACGGTTCGCTCTACACGGGATATAGCAAAAATGTAGAGCAGCGCATCAAAACTCATAATGCTGGTAAGGGTGGGCGATACACGAGAGCGAATCGGCCCATAGAGCTTGTAGCTTGCTGGACTTTCACGACGAAGAGGGAGGCATTGCAGGTAGAATATGCGATTAAACAGTTGTCCCGACAGCAAAAGCTGGCTTTAGCTGGTGCCTTCGCGGTTACGCTCAGCACTCATCGCTGCATCAATCTCCTCTGAATTTTGAGCGTAGTAAGCTTGGGCAGCTTTTAAGTCGTCCCTGGTCAGCCCTGGATAGTCGCTCAGCAAGTTTGCGTCTGAACATCCCTCTGCTTTCAGGGCTATGAGTTGCCAAACTGGGATCTGCGTCCGACCGATACAGGCGGCTCCGTTACAAATTCCAGGAGTCTTTCTAATCTTTACCGTTGCCATATCTATAAAAATCCTGCTAACTGCAAGGAAAAGCCTTAATTTACCCGGATGCCAGGTGGCGGATTTAAACCGCCTACACGAGAGTATTCAGTCCTCCGAAAAGTGCTTATTTATTGGGGGTTGGCGTGGATTATCAGCAATCGCGGGTAGGTTGGCGATCGCTTGTCTAAAAGCATAAGCACATAAAAGCGACAATACCATTATTCTATCTGATAGTAAGCGTCTTGAGGCTTGGGCGGCTACTGGTGACATTCACACTACTTTTACCCATCTGGGAACTAGCGCTAATCGCGGATGAGATCCTGGATGGCTTTCTCCCAGTACCAGCTTTTACCCTTACCAGGCTGATTTGCTCTAGCTAAGCCAACAAGACAAGAGTTCCTCTAACTCCCTTACTTCAGCAGTCAGCACTTGGCATCCTCAAAGTCATTTAGCTTTGAAGTAACATCTTTTCCTTCAAGGGTTGATGATGTAAAACCATCAACTTGTCAGCACTTAATGTTTCCAGCGCCTAGGTGCGATAATTAGTGTCACTAAACTCGACATCAAAGACAGGGCGAACGCATCTAAATTTTAAATTACCAGGATGTGGTATTTTAGAGAAGAGTTCTTAACTGTTTTAGCTCCTTAAAAAGGTGAATTCACCTCAAGCTACAACAATTACCTATTTATAATCTTTACAAGATGCGTTCGCCCTGCCAGCCCCCTACAGCTATGACTTGAGAAGAAGAGTGATTGAAGCAATAGATGGAGGAATTAGAAAGAGCCAAGCTAGTCAAATCTTCAAGATTAGTCGTAATACCATCAACTTGTGGTTGCAAAAAAGAGAAGAGACAGGAGATTATTGAGCCGAACACGGATATCAAAAAGGACAAATGTCAGCTCGAATACTTACCGCATTACTCGCCTGATTTGAATGAGATCGAGCATTGTTGGTCTCCGATTAAGTAGCCGAGTGAGAAAATCTCAAGGGACGATCAAAGATTCTCGTGAACGCATGGATACATCTGTTCGTCTAGCGTCCTAAGCTTTGCTTCGATTGCTATACCTTGTCCCAATTCGGACGAAGTGATGAGTATTTTGCCGCAGTATCGTGACTCAAAATAATGTGATCAGCCACTCTTGTAATCGCCATCTGAGTAATGGGTTACATCAAGTGGCTTAAAGCGATGTGTTCGGTTGTTAAGCTAGAGACAGATAACATCATTAAAAGCACCTAGGCCCTACCTCAGACTCAGGTTATGAGAAAGGATGAAATTGCTACTAAAATTGTCCTGGTGCGAGAACGGGAGTTAGAGGCGGCATAGCAAGAGCCGCTCAAGAATTCGCCTAACTTAGGGTCTGACAGTTGGGAATGGGTTAGCGGATGAAGCGTGGTGAAATTTACTATGCCAACCTTAGTCCCACAGTTGAATCTGAAACGGCTAAACGCTGTTTAGTGCTGATTGTCAGCAATAATACCAATAATCGGGCTGCCGGTTTCAATACCCAGGTTTACAATCTATAAAACTGAGACATTCGCTATCAAGAAAGCCAGCAAGTGCCATCTCCAATACTGCCTCCACCGGATACTCAATTTCAGATGCCCGCCGTTCAAACGATTCCCGACTCTTGTCAGGTAACGCCGCGAGTATCATCTTGACTGCAACTGGGCTTAGATGCTCTGTTGTTTCTTGTTCGGCAATGGGTTGCATAGTTAATCCCTTGGAGGTATGCGAGCATTATGTGGAGGTTGGCTGATAGTGAGACCTATAAAACTCCGGCTGATCGAAGTACATCCGGAGAATGGCACATTCACCAGAGTATCTAGAATCATTTGTGCTTGTACTTCAATTTCACTCATCGCCTGCGGTTAGCTAAGGAAACATCGCCTGACGAGTCTTGCTGACAGCAGTTGAGAGGAGTTCTGCTGCTCGCTCTATTTCTTCATCAGTTGTAAATTTACCAAGACCAATCCGCAATGCTCCTTCAATGATATCGAAGGGTAAATTGAGGGCTTGCAGAACGTGAGAAGGAGTTTCTACACCCGATGTACAGGCAGAACCTGTGGAAATGGCAAGCTGGGGGCGGACTCTGGCGATCGCAGCACTGTTGGGAATACCGGGGATGGAAATGTGGAGATTGCCTGCGAGACGGGAAGTTGGATCGCCATTGATGACTAAACCAGGAATTTGTACTTGCAGTCGGCTTTGCAGTCTGTCTCGCTTGGAGGCGATCGCCTTTTCATCAGCTGCCATTTCCCATTGCCGCAGACGACAGGCTTCTCCTAAACCGACAATTCCTGGAACGTTGAGTGTACCCGATCGCATCCCTTGCTGATGTCCGCCTCCAAACAGCAGTGGCTTTAAGTGGTAGCCTCTACGCACAACTAACGCTCCTACCCCCTTGGGACCGTAGAGCTTGTGGGCAGAGATTGCCAGATAGGTCATGCCCCACTCCTCAAACTGAGTGGGGATTTTGCCGACTGACTGGGAGCCATCGCAGAGGAACGGAATCCTGTAATGTTGAGCCATTCGTCCGATCGCCTGAAGCGGGTAAATGTTGCCAATCTCGTTGTTGGCTGCCATGACGCAGAGTAGAGAAAGTTCCTGGGCACACACCTGTTCGAGATGGTTGAGGTCGAGTCTACCCTTGGCATCGACTTGCAGGTAAATCAGTTCTGCCTTGCCGCTTTTTTCTAGAGCCTGGCAGGTGTCGAGAACAGCTTTATGTTCGACTGGAAGGAGGGCAATACGATGAGGTTTGTTGGGTTTGGAAGGGAGACTGCCTTGAATTGCCAGGTTGATGCTCTCGGTTGCGCCAGATGTCCAGATGATT
>CAXUIV010000052.1:0-13339 GCA_964250875.1 uncultured bacterium | reverse complement strand
TCACACCTTTTTTGGGGTCAAGCCAGTAGTTTGGTGCTGCTTGACCGCTTGAACTCAAGGAATAAAGTAAGTTATTGGCAACATCTCGCTGGGTCAAACCACTTTGGGATGCTTGGGTCCGGTCTACGTTGACACGTAACTCTGGAGCATCAATAACCTGTTGTAAATGCACATCCACAGCGCCAGCAATGCGGCTTACCTGAGTCTCAATTTGTTTGGCAATTTTGTAGTTAGCTTTGACGTTGGCAGGAGGACCTGATACTTGAATATCAATAGGAGCAGGCAGGCCGAAATTGAGAATTTGACTGACGATGTCTGCTGGCTGGAAAAAGAAGGTCAAATCGGGAAATGTGGCTGTTAACTTCTGACGCAAGCGCTTAACATACTGCCAAGTTGAGCCACTTTCTTTAAAGGACACGAGGATTTCGCCGTCAGATGGCCCAATTGTGGCACTGTCGCTAAAGGCAAGATTGACGCCGCCAACGGGTAGGCCAATGTTGTCTAGGATTAGTGCGATTCGATCTCCTGGAATGGAGTGGCGGATAACGTCTTCTACCTGAGCAAAAATCCGTTCTGTCTCTTCAATACGGGTTCCAGCAGGAGTCCGCACATGCATACGGAATTGACCACCATCGACTTGAGGGAAGAAATCTTGGCCGACAAAGGGCAACATCACCAACGCACTTACCCAAAAAGCGCCGAACAGCGCAAAAACAATCCTGCGATGATCCAAGGCTGAGACTAGGACGTTGCGGTAGCTGTGACGGAATTTTTCAAATTGGTGATTGAACTTTTCGTGAAACCGCCAGATGAAGTCTTTGGAGGTTTGAGTTTTGGAGAGGCGACGGTCGCCCTTACTTGAGTTTTGAGTTGAATGAGCTGATTGACCACTGGAATGACCGTTTTGGTGGCCATTGGTGTTGTAGTCGCTAGCAGGCTGGTTATGATGGCCGTTATTGTTGTGAGCGGTGGTGCTACCGTTGGCACTACCATCATGGTTGCCTTCTGTATAAAGGTCCACTTCGTGCCGGAGGAGGTAGTTCGCCATCATCGGCACGACGGTACGCGAGAGCAGGTACGAAGCCATCATGGCGAACACCACCGCCATTGCTAGAGGAGTGAATAGATACTTAGATACTCCAGTTAAAAAGACTACTGGTACAAAGACAATACAGATAGCCAGCGTCGCCACCAGCGCTGGGGTGGCAATTTGCTGGGCACCATCCAAGATCGCTCGCTTGATCGGTTTGCCTTGACTCAAATTGCGGTGAATATTTTCGATCTCCACTGTGGCATCATCCACCAAAATGCCAACAGCTAGAGAGAGACCACCCAGGGTCATGATGTTAAGCGTTTGGCCGAGCAAACTCAGGATGATGATAGAGCAGAGAATTGATAGTGGAATAGAAACAGCTACGATGAGAGTACTCCGCCAACTCCCCAGGAAAATCAGAATCATCGCTGCTGTAAGACACGCGGCAATCAGACCTTCTTTGAGAACGCCATCTATGGAGGCTTTTACAAACAGGGATTGGTCGAACAGCGGATCTAGATTAAGGGCGGGAGGCAGCGTGCTTTTGATTTGGGGCAATACGTTTTTAACTCGCTCTACGACATCAAGGGTAGAGGCGCTGCCACTTTTCAAAATCGTAAGTAAGCTAGAACGTCGCCCGTTTCGACGGACAACGTTGGTCTGTACTGCAAAGCCGTCATGGACTTGGGCCACATCGCGGATGTAAACTGTAGCACCGTTGCTCTGCTTGATGGGAAGGTTGTTAAGTGCTTCTATTGCTTCTGGACTGCTGTTGAGTCTAACAAGATAGTCGCGGACGCCGATTTTCGCATCGCCAGCGGGCAGAATCAGATTTTGGGCATTGATGGCGTTGGTGACATCTGTGGCAGATAGACCTTTAGCAAACAGCGCCTGCGGGTCTATGTCCACCATGATCTGCCGGGGTTTACCACCGTAGGGCAAAGGCACACTCGCTCCCTGAACCGTCGCCAACCGAGTGCGGACGAAGTTCAAACCTAAGTCGTACAGATCCTGTTCAGATAGGGTCTGGCTGCCTACACTCAATTGGAGTACTGGTACGTTAGAGGCACTGTATTGCAGGATCAAGGGTGGTGTAACCCCCGGCGGCAGGGCACGCAGAATCGTCTGCATAATTGCTGTGACCTGGGCCACTGCTGCTTCAATCTTGGCAGTGGGCTGGAAGAAAACCTTGATCACACCAACGCCATTCATAGACTGCGACTCTATGTGTTCAATGTCATTGACAGTCGTCGTCATGGCGCGTTCGCTGATTGTAACGATCCGCTTTTCCACATCCTCAGGTGCTACGCCCGTGTAAGTCCAGATCACGCTGACGACCGGAATATTGATACTGGGAAAAATGTCCACCGCCGTGCGAGCGATCGTCACTATGCCTAAAAGCACAATGAGCAAGGCTGTAATGACAAAGGTGTAGGGGCGACGTAAGGCAAGTCGAACAATCCACATGAGAACTACTAGCGGTAGGGTGTGTAGGGCTACAGGCCGAATCTATGGCATCTTAGGCCAGATCAACGAGTTGTCCTGAAGCGCTTCAGAACTGCACAAGCCGTAAAGATTTTCTTTTCCGCATCACGTAAGCTGAGGAAAAAATAACGGGATACCTAGATACTATAAATGGTTAAATAACTGTTTGACTAAGCCTACAGGATAATTGCTTGTAACTAATGTTTGGGTAGGTCTAGGCGTTAATGATAGGTACGAGATTAATCCGTCTGTTTCGCTGTCCTTATCTATCTGAGGAATGAAATCTGTGCATTTTTCCTATAAAAACTTAATGGCATGTTGATATCCTGCCGCTTCACCCATATTATCCAGTTATTATGAGCGAGAAAGCTGATACCGAACATCGGGTAAAAGTCTTTGCCGCACTCTCTGACCCAACGCGGTTACGGATTGTAGAACTGCTAGCAGTTCACAACGAGATGAGCGGTTCGGAGATAGCGGAAACATTAGGTATTAGTCTGGCTCTCTACTGTCACCACTCGAAGTTACTGGCAGATGCTGGAGTGATCAACAAGCGGAAAGATGGGCAGACAAAGTACAGTTCACTTAACCACGAACTGCTCAACAGTTGCCTCAAAAGTTTGATGATTGTTCAAAAATAGGCAAGCAGTTTGGCATTGAGACTAAGTGGGCACTACCCACCGATTGTCTCTGCTACCTCTTGAGAGTCTTATTCAATTGAGTGGAGTGGTGAAACTGAATGATCGTCTATCAAGGTCGGGCATAGGGCATAGGGCATGGGAGCGCCAGATATAGTTGACCTGAAGAAATCCTGAAGAAGTCATTAGTGAGCGATCGCAGTCCTTCCTCTCATTGGCTAAGGGGTTGACAGAGATTACGTCAGCTAGCATACTTGCGAAATATTCTCATCTAACGATAAAAGTTGCTCTATGTCCCAGCTCAAAGTGCCACAGCCCGGTGCGTCCCGATGGCGTCATTTCCTCGCTGTGCTAGGACCGGGTCTCGTGGTGATGCTAGCAGACACTGATGCTGGCAGCGTTATTACCGCAGCTCAGAGCGGTGCTCAGTGGGGTTACAAGCTGCTGGCAGCGCAGATCGTCCTAATCCCGATTCTCTACATTGTGCAAGAACTCACTGTTCGCTTAGGGCTGGTGACAGGAAAGGGGCATGGTGAACTGATCCGAGAGACTTTTGGTCTTCGCTGGGCTTTGCTTTCCGTCGTCACCTTGGCTGTAGCTTGCGTAGGTGCGCTGCTGACTGAGTTCAGCGGTCTAGCTGGCGTGGGGCTACTTTTCGGCATACCGGCCTGGTTGACCATGTCGGTAGCGGCGGCGGGATTAATCTTGATGGTCTGGACTGGTTCCTACCGATCTGTGGAGCGCATTGCGATTTTTCTCGGCTTATTTGAACTGGTCTTCTTCATTGTGGCTTGGCGTGCTCATCCTAGTGCGGCTGCCATGTTAACGGGTATGACTCATGTCCCCCTTGGGGACCGTAGCTACCTCTACCTGCTGGCAGCAAATATCGGTGCTGTTATTATGCCGTGGATGATCTTTTATCAGCAGTCGGCAGTAGTGGACAAGGGCTTGGGCATTACCGACTTGGTTCCTGCACGTTGGGATACTGCTATTGGGGCCGTGATTACTCAAGCGATTATGGCCGTCGTGCTGATTGCAACTGCCGCTACAATTGGTCTGTCCAATCCCAATGCTCCCTTAAACACTGTGCAGCAGATAGCCTCAGCCATTACCCCCTCTTTGGGAGGTTTTACTGGTCAGTTGCTCTTTGCGCTGGGAATGAGTGGAGCGGCATTAGTGGCGGCGATCGTAGTTTCTCTCACCGCTGCTTGGGGCGTGGGTGAGGTCTTCGGCTTCAAGCGTTCTCTGGAATGCCACCCGACAGAGGCACCTTGGTTCTACGGCATTTTCACGGTCTGCGTGGTTTGCGGTGCTGTGATAGTCGCCTCCGGTGTTGATTTGGTCAAAATGAGTGTTGCTGTAGAGGTCATGAATGCTCTGCTGCTGCCCATCGTGCTAGGCTTCCTTTATGCCTTGGCACGTCGCGCCTTGCCTGCTCAGTACCGTCCTCAAGGACTGTATAAAGCCGTTGTTCAGCTCCTAGTTGTCCTAACCTCTGCTTTTGGGATCTACAGTGCCTTGTCAGGAATTTGGGGTTAGAAGGACCACGTAGCAGGTTGGTTAAGGTTATGATGCCCGACCGATCACAGGTGTTGGGCCTCTCTAACGCTCAACCCATACCTGTTCTTTCCCGGTTTCTAGCTCCAGGACGTAGAATTGTAATAACTTCACCCTAAAGCTGTAAGATTGCCAACAAACACTGACAATACAGCATTCATATGAAGACTCTACTTAAAATCTTGACCGTTGGTGTATTGCTTACCCTCTTTGCTGCTTGTGGCAACAAAGATGCTGTTCAGGAGAGTACTACCAGCTCACCAAGTGCTTCTACAGGTACTGCTAGCTCACCTAGTACTGCCAGTTCCCCTGAAGCTTCTAGTTCAACAAGTGCCGCCTCCCCAGCTGCAACGACTTCCTCAGGTGTCACCAAGATTAATGTTACTGAGACTGAGATGGCAATCAAGCTATCACAAACAACCGCCCCAGCCGGACCGATTGAGTTCTTAGTAAAAAATGGTGGTGCAACGACCCACGAATTTGTAGTTCTCAAAGCTAGCGTCCCAGACACAAAACTTCCGCTCAAGGCGGGAAAACTTGATGAAGAAGGTAAAGGCGTGAAACACATAGCAGAAATCAGTGAAGATGACCTTAAAAGTGGAGCTTCTAAGACTCTAACGACTAAGCTCACTCCAGGCCGCTATGTCCTGATCTGCAATGTAGATGATCACTTTAAACAAGGTATGAAAGCTGACTTCACCGTTAAGTAACAGATATCTGCCTATTCTCTCAGCAACCGCATCCCACTTAACGTCACTATTACTGTTGAACCTTCATGGCCAATCACGCCCAAAGGTAAGGTGATGTGGCCAGAAAAGTTAGCAATTAATAGCAGCACGATGAAGCCGAGTGCAAATACAATGTTTTGCTTGACCACAGCCTGAGAGCGGCGACCTAAGCGGACGGCATGTTCCAGTTTTTCTAGGCGGTCTGCCATCAAAACCACATCTGCTGTCTCCAGGGCAACATCGCTGCCAGTTGCTCCCATAGCAATTCCCACTGATGCCTGTGCCAAGGCTGGGGCATCGTTGATACCATCCCCCACCATCGCAACTGTGTGGTACTTTTGCCGTAGTTGTCGAATCACCTGCACTTTATCTTCGGGTAAAAGGTCAGCATACACCTGGTCCACCCTGAGTTCTTGGGCGATGAGGTGGGCTGTCCGAGCGTTATCACCCGTCAACATCACAACGTGTTCAATGCCCAAGTGCTTGAGGCGGGAGATTGCTTGAAGCGCTGCTGGTCGAACGGTGTCGGCAACGGCAATGATGCCAAGTACTAGTCCAGCATAAGCAACCCAGACCACAGTTTTTCCCTCCAGTTCCCATTGCTGACTTTGTTCAACCAGAGCATCTGAGCAATTGATGACTCTTTCCCGCACAAAGGCGGCTTTGCCAACCGCAGCCTGTTGGTTGTCAATCTCTCCGGTAATTCCCTGCCCCGCGTGTGCCTGCACACTCACAGCTTCAGTCCAAGCAACCTGCCGCTGCCGAGCAGCTTGAATGATCGCCTCGCCTATAGGATGCTCAGACAAGCTCTCCAGAGCAGCAGCCACCTGTAGCAATTGAGCTTCAGGCTGTTCCACCGCCATCAAGTTAACAACTTGGGGTTTTCCGGTTGTTAGTGTCCCGGTTTTATCAAAGGCGATCGCCCTAACTCGTCCGATTGTCTCTAGCTGAGCGCCACTTTTGAACAAGATCCCATGCCGTGCCCCGTTGGCAATGCCCGATAATAGGGTGGGCATGATTGCCGCCATCAAAGCGCAGGGCGAAGCCACTACTAAAAAAATGAGGGCGCGATAAATGGTTGTCTCCCAGGTCCATCCCCAAATGTAGGGAGGAAGGATGGCTAGCAGGATACCAATCAGGATGATTGCCTTGGCATAGCCCCGCTCAAATCGTTCAATAAACCGTTGAGAGGGGGGAGTCTCACTCTGTGCTTGCTCCACCAACCGAATGACTCGCTGAATGAGACTGCTCTCTGGCGGTTGGTGAATTTTGAGTCTCAGCGCTCCATTACCATTGATCGTGCCAGCGAAGACCTCATCTCCCAAAGTTTTCTCCACGGGCAGAGATTCTCCAGTAATGGAAGCTTGGTTGAGAGTGCTGAAGCCCTCAACGATCAGACCGTCCGTAGGCACTAGCTCTCCAGGTTTGACAAGGACCTGGTCCCCAATCTGGAGCTTCGCGATCGGCACCAGCTGCTCCTGGCCATGCAGCAGCAACCGCGCCGTTTCAGAAGTTAGGCTCATAAGGCCACGGATGCTGCGCTCAGTGCGCTGCATAGCGTATCCTTCAAGTGCACCGCTAGTAGCAAATATCAGAATTAAGAGTGAACCATCGACAATAAAGTCATACTCCCGTCGCCACAGCCCCAGACCAGCTGCTCCCAAAGCTGCCACAATCATCAGCAGGTCTACATCCAGCTCTTTGTCTTGAAACAAGGTGGTCAGTCCCTCGCGAGCGCTCTCATACCCTCCAACTACATAGGCAGCAGGTAGAATCAGTAAGCTCAAGCCCAACCAACCCAGATGAAGTGACAACCAACCGCAGAGTACCAGTACACCACAGGCGATCGCTGCCACTACGTCTGAATGCTCCCTAATTAGGTGTGGCAATCGCGGAGGAAAAACGGCTGAGTTTTGCATAGAGGGAAACGAGCGAAGGAATACTTCACTCTAAACCTTGACACTTGTGTTAAGGTCAAGCGCTGTGAGCGAGCCAAGATTCCTTTTACTCCTTGTTGCCTATGGGCAGAAACCATAGCGATCCTGTTTGAGTTACAACCTGTAGAGACGTTACATGTAACGTCTCTACAGGTTGTTCACAAATTACTTGGGATCGCTATGAATGTTAAAAAATCCCTTAATTGCGTAGTATGATTCTTATAGAAGGGGAGTAGCTGCTGGTTAATGATTTAGCTAGCCCACTTGAATCAACACACTGGCAACTAGCCTGGTTCAGGTGACAAGTCTTTACAACTCAGCATAGTGTCTACTAGAGGCATAGCTGAACCGTTTAGTTCTTGCAAGCGAGACCTTCATTAAGTTCACATCAGATGTGAGCTTGGTGAAGTCTCTCAAACCTCATCAAGCTTACTCAGATGACTAGGAAGTTCTGATGAGCTAGATGAGATGCTGACAGCTTTTACTGCAAGCCTGTTACTGATTACTGCCACAGAGTTGGGGGACAAAACCTTTTTTGTCGCCCTGATTCTGGCTATGCGACATGCACGTTCTCGATGGGTAGTATTTTGGGGGGTCTTAGCTGGTTTAGCGCTGATGACTGGGGCCTCTGTTGTAGCCGGAAACATATTGTCTTTGGTCCCAAAGTTTTATGTTCATTACGGCGAAGTGGCTCTATTTGTGGTTTTTGGATTGAAGATGCTGTACGATGCCAGCCAAATGGCAGCACAATCAGATGGAATAGAGCAGCAAGAAGCAGAAGCTTTCATCTGTCAGGCCGACTCAACGTTGCCGAAGCGCCAAACCAAGCTAAAGATTTTTAGAGAAGCCTTTTTCCTCACTTTTTTAGCGGAGTGGGGAGACCGAACCCAGATCACTACCATTGCTTTAACAGCTGCTTATCATCCTGTTGGGGTAATTACAGGGTCAATTCTTGGCCATTCCATCTGTACAGCGATCGCTGTGTTGGGGGGGCGGTTGGTAGCTAAGCGAATTTCGGAGCGGACGATTACTTTACTGGGAGGAATACTCTATCTGCTCTTTGGTGGCCTTGCTGCGTTTGGATGAGACCTAGTCATGACTCTGAAATTTTACTCAACCTGAGGGCAACAGGACTCGTTAGCAGACGAGCTATGCGGTCAGCCTTCTTGGGACCTGCACCTAAGCTGACCAGCAACTTTCTGTAAAAGTGTTCTTTGGCCGGGTCTTTACCCTCCTGAAGAAGCTGCAAATACTCCTCATCCGACATACCCAAGTCTATAATTTTGGCCACAGTTGTTAGATCCCTTAATCTTAATTGACACTTGAGCTAAGCTAGCTCGTTGAGTTTTCTTTATGGCAAAGTTGCTTCATTTAACGTCACATCTTTAATTTATGAAAAAATTATGAGAACAGCAACCCTGAATGCCATCATGTTTCAAGGGCTGTTTCATGTTGATCGGCTACCGTCTACACACTCACCCGAATGTGTGGCGGCCTGTCGATCCCCTAAATTCCCCTTAATAAAGGGACTTTGAAATCTTGTTCCCCCTGGAGTTTACGGATCTGGGGGGGATCGACAGGCTGAATACTCCCAGACAAAGAGGATTTTGACTTGTATTTACACAGTAGGTTGATCAGGGGGGCGTCCGATTGCTGCATCGATAAGCTTACCAGTAACCACAATGAACGTTCACCGTATCTAAGTATGGAATGACTGCTAACAAATCGACCCGCTCTAAAATGCTTCCTGTGGTAGATGTAGCTGGGTATTTTTTTCCCATAGCTTAATCAACAACGGCTGTAGCTGGTGGCCCGCTGTTGATCCCTAACAGGTTGAACAGTGCTAGTTCTTGAACTAGCCCTAGTAGTCTACGGACTGGGAAATCAAACACTGGTAAAATAATGATCGCCTGCGCCCATTTAGATAAAGATTGGGGAGAACTAGATGCCAATTCCATTAAAAGAAGACGTTGTCTACATCATACTGAAAAAGATTGACGAAAGTGGGCAGGGGATGCATGAAGTTAACTTCGATCAGACTGATATCGTTGGTCGAGGGTTAACAATAGCTGAACTCTTGGGTCATCTGGATTACTTGAATCAAACGCACTACATCAAAGCTGAATTTACAGGCAATGCCTATGCTAACCAGGAAGATGTTCCCGACGCGGTCAATCCCAAAGAATTCGATCTAAGAATCGCTAGTAGCTTTGGGTCAGAGGACGGTCCTCTGCCTCACCTGATCGATTTGAAGGCAGCAGAACTAACCGACAAAGGTCGCAAAATGCTGCAAAAAATGGAGGCAAATCTTCCTAAAGCACTAGAGACGGGGCCAACGACTCCCATCGCCACGAAAGACATGCCCTTCTTAGAGAAAGTCATGATCAAGGGTGAACTGGAAGACCTCTTTGACGCCAGAGATGTAACCGAAGTGGTGTTCCGCATCATGCGCGACCTCATGACCACCGAGGCTGCTGACCGGGTTGCGGACGAACTGCACAAAGAAGTCTTGCCAACAGAAGACAAAGCGCTTCAGATGGAGATCACCGATCTGTGGAAAGACACGAATCCCATTGTGGGCTTCCTAAGCCGGGTGCGTCCGCCCATTTGGACAGGTCAAGGCATCTTTAAAATCAATTCTGATCGATTTCTATTCCGGGCGGCTAATGAATCCGGTATGCCACCGGGAGTAGACCGTGAACGAGTCGTTAAAGCTGTGTTCTCTGCAACTAAAGAGGAATTATCAAAAGAGCGCATTGAGGAGATTTCGAGCTGGATGCCTGAGGGCAGAGTTGCAGAGTTATGGCAGCAAGCTTAGTCATCTGATCGTCTCGGTTCACCGTGGAAACCGACAACCTCTGTAGAGACGTTGCATGCGACGCCTCTACAGACTGACAGCTTGAACGGTATGACTTTATCGCCATTGAAGTTCTTGAGCTGTAGCGTCTTGGACAATGATCTGTCCTTGGCGATCAAACAAGATCGTACCCACTTTTAAAGATACATCTGCGTACTTCTGCACATAACTTTGAGCTTTTTGACTGATCTTTTGAGCTAGAAAACCAAACACAGACTCAGCCAGCCCAAGCTCAACCAACGCTTTATAAGCAGCATCGGCAGTTTTTGCCCTTAAGACTGCCTGTGCAGTCTTTAAGTCACCAACAACCTGAACAACGGCAGCACCGATAATTTCTATCTTGGCATCAGCTAAATGGCTGGAAGTGTTAAAAATACCGCCTGCTAGCTTAATGAGCTTACCCTGGTATCCCACTAGAAGCACTGACTGAGCTTTGTGCAATCCAGCTTCTACAAGGAGGGCACCAATCCAATTGCCGGTGAGTACAGTTGCCTCTTCTGGCATGGCTAAGCGTTGAGCAACTTGCTGACCGTTGCTACCAATACAAAATACTAAATTAGGACAGCTTTTCACCTTTTCCTGCAAGCTGGCACGAAATTCCTCCAGGTGATCAGCAGCAGAGAGCGGTTGAGAAATTCCACTGGTTCCAAGCAAAGACAAACCTTCCAAAATACCAAAAGCTTCATTGGATGTACGTTGGGCCAGCTGACGACCTTCTGGGAGAATGATCCGCACTGTTGCAGTTCGATCGTCTGGAATGAGTGACAACAAATTGGCCTCAAACAGACGGTGGGCATAACTATAAATAGCAGCGTCTCCATCTGCCGTTTTGCCCAATCCCTCACCGGCTTCTAAAACCAAAGCCTGTTCAAGCCTTGCCGACAGTTTTACCAATGCCCAAATTGGAGTGTTTCGCGTCAAGTCCAGATTGTCGCCTGGATCACTCTTGGTGACAGCTAAAGCACTCGCGGCATCCAGAGGTGCGACTTGCTCGACCGGAATATCTGCCGTTCCGGGGAGTAAAGCTACGGGAATTGACGGGGTTTGACTGTTTTCCAAGAGATGCAGCAAGGCAGCCTTGGCAGCGGCTACAGCGAAAACTGGTAGGGTGTAACCTGTGCGAGCCATTGCAACCGTGAAGAAGACATACAGGTCTAATAGCTTAAACTATCAGGGTGGTTATTGCAGCGTCAATGCGATCGCAGCAGGTGCATGTTCTAGTTGGCAGTAGGGGCGACTGTAGCTTAATGGTGATTCTAAAGCGTGCTGCACCAGGAATTCTGGATTGTTCATCACCCGTTCCGTCTCGCCATCATACACCACCTGGCCTTGGCTCAGAACCACAGTGCGATCGCAAAGCTCTAGAGCTAAATCTAAATCGTGGGTCGCAATCAGTTGAGTGAGAGGTAAGGTTTGTAATAGCTGAATTAACTGGCGGCGAGAACGTGGGTCTAATTGGGCAGAAGGTTCATCAAATACCAACACCTGTGGATTCATCGCCAGCACTCCGGCGATCGCAATGCGTTTCTTCTCTCCTCCAGACAAATTATCAGTACTCCGCTGTCCAAAAACCTCTGGATCAATACCAACTGCTGCCATCGCCTGAAGCACCTGCTTCTTCAACGGTTCATCTCGCAGGCCCAAATTCATTGGCCCGAAAGCAACATCTTCCCAAACTGTGGGCATAAACAACTGATCATCCGGGTTTTGAAACACCATGCCAACGAAGTTTCGAATTGGCTGCAAATTCTTAGAAACTACAGGTAACTCTCCAATGATCACCGCTCCTTCCTGGGGCATAAGTATTCCATTCAGGTGTAGCTGTAGCGTAGACTTTCCCGAACCATTAGCTCCAATCAAAGCTACCCGCTCAGTTGCTTTAATAGACAGATTAACTCCTCTTAAAGCCTGAGTTCCGTCAGCATATGAATAGCTTAAATTTTCAACAAATATCGGATTATGATGCATCTTAAAAGTTATGAATTATGAGTTATGAGTTGTGAGTTATGAGTCAAGTCTCAACTACAAACTACAAATTACAAACTACAAATAAACAGCCTGCCCTAGCAGTACCAGAATGACTGTCAAAGTCAAGGCTATAACATCTCGCCGTCCGCCTTTTGGAACCTTTTCAACTTCTGGTACACCTTGATAGCCTCGCGATAGCATTGCCTGATGAACTCGCTCGCCTCGTTCATAAGTGCGAATAAACAGCGCTCCCATCATGTTGCCAATTACCGTGCGTTGCCAGTTGTTGCTACCCGTCAAGTTGCGACACGCTGCTGCCCGACGCATAGCGGTCAACTCTGCAATTAAGACGTTGATGTAGCGATACATCGACGCCAGAATCGCCACCAGTAGCGGCGGGGTTCGCAGCACAAGTAGGGCTTGAAGCAGTGCTGGCACGGAAGTCGTAAGAGTCAGCAGATTCAGTATCAGCAGCGATAGCAGTGCTTTTGTCGCTACACTACCCAGAACAGTTAGCCCTACTGTCGTCACCTTCAGCGGCCCCCAAGCCCACACAACTCTGCCTCCGCCTCGAAACAGAGTACCTAGGATAACAGCGCCAATAAAAGTTGACTCAACTGCTACCCGTCTTAGTAGAACTAACAGAGTTACTCGACTTAGCAGGAGCAGACCGATCAAACCCAATCCATAGATCGCCCAAGTTCTCCAATGTCCATTTGGCGTTAGAACAATGGCAAACAGAATGAGCAACACACACAAAAGCCGGGTGCGAGGAGCTAAGGAGTGCCAAGGAGTCACCTGTTGGCTATTGACATCAAGCTGAAATGCCCCGACGTGTAGCAGCATCTACTTCTATATTCCTAGCTATTCTTGCGGTCGATCTACATCTTCTGAGTAGGGTGATACCTCGTCTGACACAGTTGGACTAGAACCCCGAACAGCGAGCTTACCAATTCCCCAAGCTAAACCAAAAGTAGCTAATGTTCCGGCTACGCCTGCTATTGAAGTCGCAACCTTATTAGGAAGTCCATCCTTGTCATATCCCGGTATAAATCTGAAGGCATACGAATCAAAGACGCTATGAAAAGGTAGCTTTTGGGCGGGTGTCTCTTTTGGCACCTTATCCTCAAACTTCA
>CAXUIV010000051.1:7155-13445 GCA_964250875.1 uncultured bacterium | reverse complement strand
TGTTCGTTCAAAAGACCGATACGGCGGCCCGACACTTTGAGTTTCAGGCATCGGTCTTACCTCCAGGTAAAGTCACATTTCCCTCAGATCGAGGCACGATTCGCACCGAGCGCATTTTGCTGTTTGACATGAGTAACGGCGTAACGCCGGAGCGCCTTCAGGAATCCCTCAGAGTGATCTATAGCCTGGATGTCTATCAAGATTACAACCGTGCCCAGATTGTGTATCAGTATCCAAATGAGAGTGCCATCAGCGAGGCTCATACAGAGAGAAAACCTTTAAGGGAGGCTTTGCAGGGGCAGTTGCGACTAGGCGATCGCTATGCCTATTGGTTAGAGGTTGCTCAACCGCAGCAGGGCAAAGCTGTTACTGGTCAAATGACCATCATGCTCAAGAGCGATTTGGATAAGTTAGAGACCGAACTACGAAATCGTTAATGAGTTGTTCGTGGTTAGTTGTTGGTGAACCAGACCTGAAGGAGGGTCTCCCTTCGCAGGAAACTGGTGAACCCGAAGGGTTGTTGGTTGTTAGTTGTTAGCTAAGAATCTCAACAGCGGACCACGGACAAAGCTACTAGGGATTAAAGCGGATGTCAGCAAAAATGCTTTTGACCGCGATCGCTATTCTTTGAATGTCTTGACCCAACAGCGGTGGCCAATCTACCCCAGCCCGACGTCCCGCATCAAACATTTGTGGACTATCAGTTGCTAACAGATGAAGTGCATAGACCAGTTCGCGATCTAGAGTAGAGGAAGAGCGCAGGGCTTCGAACGTAATTTTTAGGGCCAACAGAATCGATGTCACTTGACCCGGCACTGGTGGTTTTCCCTGCTTCAGCCGCATCAGCAAGGCATCCGAGTTTTGCTCGGTCGCTACTGCTTGATTTATGAGGAACTGACGCGCCGTTTGGTAATCCATAGCTCCAGAATAGCTGTATATATGTCTAGAATTTCCTAATCCAAAATCCAAAACGGTATGAATATTACAAACTTGTTGGGGACAACACTCGCCCTTACGGCAACCGTCGGAGGATTGGCTTTGTCAGCTCAAGCCGTTCAGCTAGAAGATGGAACTGTCTACTTTACCCAGCCACCCTTCCTGATTAGAGCCACAACCACGTTCAAAGGAGTTGATATGTGGGGAGCAACGTATTACTTTACCCTTGATGTGCCAAGCACTGCTGGAGAGCCACTCCAGAAAGTCACCATTGCTCAAAAACAGGGAACGGAAGACATTAACTATGAACTCAAAGAAACGCAGGCATTTGAAGGGCGAGGAGATTCTGGGCCAAAATTGACACTCGGTGAAGTGACAAGGGAGCGAAAGACGGGTGTTGTCTCAGTGACGTTCAATCCGCCAGTTCCCCCTGGAAAAACGGTCACGCTCGGTCTGCATCCAGAGCGGAATCCAAGGTTTGAGGGTGTTTACCTGTTTGGCGTTACGGCATTTCCATCAGGTGAAAAAGCCCACGGCCAATTTCTCGGTTTTGGACGGCTTACCTTCTATAGCAATGACTTCCGATAAATATTTGGCGATTGCCAAGAAAAAATGCCAAGAAAAAATGCCAAGAAAAGCCGCCCTGTTCTCAGAGCGGCGGAGAGTCCAATACTTCTACGTTCTCTTCTTTTAGGGGTGTTTGTGGTTTAGGAGAGATGAAGTGGAGTGAAGATTAGGCGATCGCACTTAACCTACACATAAACCCGCCAGATAAATCTTGACGGACGACTAGAGTTTTTTCTGTCACGATAGTGTTGCTCCCGAATCAGAGCCTCTTTTCTAGTTAAATAGTTGATATTGGCAGATGAGCAACAGATGGTTCAGAAGACGGAAGCTCGCCGACCTATTGCTGTCGATCTGTTTGCTGGAGCTGGGGGCCTATCTCTGGGTTTTGAGCAAGCTGGTTTTGATGTGCTAGCCTCGGTCGAAATCGACCCAATTCACTGTGCCACCCATAAATTCAACTTTCCCTTTTGGTCCATCCTGTGTAAGAGCGTTGTTGAGACAACAGGTAAGGAGATCAGATACTCCTCAGCTATCGGCGATCTAGAAATTGATGTCGTCTTCGGTGGGCCACCCTGCCAAGGGTTTTCAGTAATCGGCAAACGTGTGCTGGAAGACCCTAGAAACTCGCTTGTCTTGCACTTTGTCCGCATCGTCCTGGAGCTAAAGCCCAAGTTCTTTGTGATGGAGAACGTACCAGGAATGGTATTGGGCCAGTCTAAACAACTGCTTCTAGAAGTTATCGAGCTGTTCAAAGCCAACGGTTACAGCGTAGAAGAGGATTACTGTACTCTTAATGCTGCTTACCATGGAGTCCCTCAAAACCGAGAGCGCTTATTTATACTGGGCTGTCGTCAAGGTTTACAGTTACCTAAATATCCTCTACAGACAACTAAACCAGCAAAGTCAAACAGTATTTTTGAGTGGAAGATACCACAGGGTCCCACAGTTTGGGAGGCGATCAGAGATTTACCAGATGTAGAACAATATCCAGAACTATATGAGCAGGACTGGACTGTAGCAGAGTTTGATAAACCAAGCGACTATAGTAGACAGCTTCGGGGTCTCTGCTCTGTAGAGGATGACTACTCATATCAGCGTTGGTATAATCCAAGAATTCTTACATCAAGCCTCAGAACGAAGCATACGTTAGAATCTGTTAGCAGGTTTGCCGCAACTCCACATGGTAAGACGGAGCCAATAAGTCGCTTTCACAAACTCGATCCAGAAGGTATTTGTAATACACTTAGGGCTGGAACTGCTAGAAATCGAGGGTCTTTCACTTCTGCCAGACCCATTCATCCATTCATTCCACGTTGCATCACTGTTCGAGAAGCCGCACGTCTACATTCTTATCCTGACTGGTTTAGATTTCATACAACCAAGTGGCATGGATTTCGGCAGATCGGCAACTCTGTTCCACCTTCTCTAGCAAAATCTGTAGCGTCAGAAATCATTAAAGCTCTTGAAGTGCCTGTAGATAAACCTAGAGAAGTTCA
The DNA here is from genome assembly GCA_964250875.1 of uncultured bacterium. Classification (GTDB taxonomy): domain Bacteria; phylum Cyanobacteriota; class Cyanobacteriia; order Cyanobacteriales; family Chroococcidiopsidaceae; genus CAXUIV01. Next base: position 10,446 of record CAXUIV010000051.1, on the reverse strand, counting down.
AGAGCTAGGAGATGAGCGTTTGCTCAGATTTCATATGTCCCAGGCAGCTAAACAGTACGGAGTTAACCCACATATAATAGAGCCAAGAAATAGAAATTTGAGATCAAAAGGTATGCAATAAAAAAATAGCATGCATGGTCTGTGCTGCTATTTTGTAATATAGACCTTGTATTCTCCTTAAGTTCGCAGCCAGAGCAAACTCACTTCCTGACTTGTACTAAGCGTTCTGTTGGTCTGCCGGGTCGCCGTATGGGTCTTCACTAGCTGGACGGACATCGCCAAACTGCCCTCCACCGGGTTGGTCTGCCGGATCACCGTATGGGTCTTCACTAGCTGGACGGACATCACCAAACTGACCTTGGTTCTGTCCAGTCTCAGACTGTTCTTTCTCACTGTCACCTGAGATAACATCCTTCATCTTTTGCAGAAAGCCTTCTGTCATGATTTGTTTCCTCTTTTGATTTGGTGTAGATTGTATTTATCGAAACACATTTGTGATATGCGCCTACCTACAAATACCATCGTAGGGACGAATCACCATTCGCCCCTACATAGGATTGATGCTTAGCTTCGTTAGGGTAGGTAATAAGTTGATCGTACCACCCCGTTTCTATCAAATGTTGCTAGATTAATAGTCTATAGTGCGCTGCGGCTAGCTACTAAATTGTAGACAAATACAGCGACAATTGCGCCTAAAACAGCTACCGCAACTCCTGGAATGCTGAGGCTAGCAGCCGCTAGACCTAAGTGCCCAGTTGCGAAGAACATGCCTAGGCTACCACCAACAAAGGCACCAATGATGCCAAGCAGAATTGTAGAAAGAAGACCACCGCCACGAGCTTGAGGATCGACAGCTTTAGCGATCGCACCTGCAATTAAACCTAAAACAATCCAAGCAATAATATTCATTGTCCAAGTCCCTTCTAGTACTTTGATATGAACAGAGATATTTGACGCTCACCACCTAAGACCGCTCTGATCGAGGGTTGCGCCTCGCCTCGGTGATGACAAAGTGGAGGAAGCTACAAAAACTCCACACCGTCTATATCACTCAATTGCACTGCCTGAACATCTGCCATAGCTCTTCTTCGATGTCCAACATTAGGCCACTGCGGTATAACGCCTATCCAGTGCTTTGTCTTTACTCAGAATATCCTTATTCATCTTTTAAGCTATCGGTCTCTAGGCGCAATCACGCTCAACCTATAGGGATAACTCTGAAACAGTTAAAGTCTATCCTCAGCAATACATCCGCATATCTATGGCGCATATCACCTCGGCTGATTTTGGATTGTTTTGATTGCGTCTTTCAACCAATCTAGGTAAGTTTGTTCCCGTCGCCTTACAAACTCCAGTACCAGTCGATGCATTTTTTGCTCACGAGATGCAGCCGGATTATCCAGGGAGGGAACATGAATTGCCTCACACTCCGCTAATTTTTCGCGCCGAGCTTCAAGCTCTTGCTCTAACAACCGGATAATCGCATCATTGGGTAACTGGGCTGCAAAGTGAAGCTGTGCAAGCAAGGGTTCTCGCACAATTGGTAGGGGCTGGTGTGTCTGAAGCCATTGAATTATCTCTGCTTTGCCTGCTTCTGTAATCCTAAAAACTTTGCGGTTGGGGCGATCGCGCTGGAACTCAACCGTGCAGGTAATCCAGCCTTGTGCCTCCAGCTTGTCTAGCGTGCGATAAATCTGAGCCTGATCGGCTTGCCACAGGTGAGCAATGCAATCATTGAAGCACTCTGTTTTGAGGTCGTAGCCAGTCCGCTCCTGCTGCTGAAGCAGACCGAGAATTACGTGGGCGAGAGACATAGGCGGTTTGCCGAAGTAATACTATTTTGGATTTTGGATTTTAGATTTTGGATTTAAAGTTATAGACACGTGAGCAGCTTCAGCGGTTGGAAACGATGCAACTGTCCCGCAAAATGTTGTTTGGAAGTGAATAGGCTCTATCCATGGAGTTTGTATACTCTTATGCTAGTATATGATTAATCATATACAGGATAAACCGAATAAAAGATTTGTCCAACCCAGAGGCAGCAATTGTATGGCCACGCATCAAAGGCTCCGAACCGTTGCCAGGATCATCAGCAGTGTTGAATTAGAAGGGGCAGGCTTCCTGATGCGTCGCTCCTTCTCCTTCCTGCTAATTGCTGGAGTACTGCTTAACGAGTCTATAGTGCCCTATGGTCCCTTTGTGTATGAACAGCCGAAATTATGTAAGCGATCAACAACTATCGAGATGGAAGGATGGGACAAATTTATGCTTGACGCACTTCAACATCGCATTAACCAACATCAACTTCTCAGTGAGTTAAGAACTAAACTGTTGCGTCTGCACAAAATGTTGCTGGACACTGAGCGTGTCACCTATGAGCAAGCACAGGGAAAGGTTTCCAGAGGTGAACTGCTGCAACTGGTGATCCATCACGACCAGTTTGCCTGGTTACATCGGCTCTCGGAACTGATTGTGCAAGTTGATGAGTTGCTTCAGGCAGATGAGCCTATTACATCAGGGGTGATCGCGGCGCTTGTCACGGATGTCCGTACCCTGCTAACGCCAGATGAGTCGGGGAACGATTTCGCCACGAAATATGACGCAACATTTCAGCGTAACCCTGATGTGGTGTTAGCCCACGCCGATGTTGTAAAGCTACTAGCTGCCAACCAGCAATAAATGGATGCTCCTCTAGGACGATCAACGGACGATTTATGTTCAGGCTGTCCGTAAACGTCCAACATCCTTAATTGGCGGCGCACCAAACATGCGGGAGTATTCGCGGCTAAACTGTGAGGGGCTTTCATAACCGACCTGATAGGCAGTATCGGTTGCATCAGCACTCTCGGCAAGCATCAGGTGACGCGCTTTCAATAGTCTTAATTGTTTTTGATATTGTAGCGGACTCATAGAGGTGACTTCCTTAAAATGGCGATGAAACGATGAAGGAGACATGTTGGCTGCAAGAGCCAGATCCTCAACCCGCAGCGGCTTGGTAAAATCATTCTTGATCAGTTTGATCACCTCAGCAATGCGCTGCATGTTGCTGCCGGATGTGGCAATCTGACGAACCGCCTCCCCTTGTTCACCCGTTATAAGACGGTAATAGATCTCGCGGATGAGCATCGGTGCCAGGAATGGAATGTCCTGCGGCGTATCCAAAAGCTGTGTCAGCCTAGTAGCACAATCTATCAATGGGGCATCGGTATCGCTGATGAACAAGCCTCTGACTGAGTTTTCTTTCTTACCTGTACTGGGTCTGATTTGGGCAATAATGTCACAGATTTGGGC
>CAXUIV010000051.1:0-7055 GCA_964250875.1 uncultured bacterium | reverse complement strand
GTTGCAGCATTAGTTGTTTGTACTGCTAACAGCCAACAACTAACAACTAATAACAAAACGGAGTCACCATGTTAAATGTAGAAAATAAAGTCATTGCCATCACTGGAGCCAGTAGTGGCATTGGTGAAGCCACCGCTAAGTTACTTGCTAAACATGGTGCAAAGGTGATTCTGGGGGCACGTCGCACCCAAAAGCTAGAAAAGATTGTCGAAGAAATTCGTAGCCAGGGCAACACAGCAGAATTCAAAGCAGTAGACGTTACCGATCGTGAGGATGTGAAAGCGTTTATTCACTTTGCTAAAGATAAGTTTGGTCGCATTGATGTCATCTATAACAATGCAGGCGTGATGCCCTTGTCATTGATGAATGCTCTGAAGGTCGAGGAGTGGGACAACATGATTAATGTGAACATCCACGGCGTGTTGAATGGCATTGCGGCGGGACTGCCGATCATGGAAGCGCAAGGCGGCGGACATTTTATCAACACTGCTTCCATCGCTGCGCATATGGTGGGGCCTACCGGCGCAGTTTACTGCGCGACCAAATATGCCGTTTGGGCCATCTCCGAAGGATTGCGTCAGGAGTCGAAAAACATTCGCGTGACAACCATATCTCCTGGTGTGGTTGAGACCGAACTCGGCTCTGATATCACAGACGATTTTGCAAAAGGCGGGTTGAAAGAACTACGCAAAGCCGCACTCACTCCAGAGGCGATCGCCAGAGCTGTACTATATGCTGTTTCCCAACCGGATGATGTCGATGTCAGCGAAATGATTGTTCGCCCAACAGCCAGCGCCTTCTAGGTAGGGAACGACATCAAGACAAAACACTGCCACGGACCTTGTTTCAATCAGAGAATATCCATGAGCCTTACCGCCTTTCGCACCCTCGGTCGCTCCGGCTTGATCGTTAGCCCGCTCGCCCTCGGCACCATGACCTTCGGCAACCCGCAATGGGGTTCGCCGGATGATGTCTCCGAGTCCATCTTCCACGCCTACGTTGATGCCGGTGGCAACTTCATCGACACCGCTGACGTGTATGCGAAGGGTCGCAGCGAAGAGTTAATCGGCGGCTATATTGCTGATCGCAGCCTACGTGACCAGCTGGTACTTGCGACCAAGTTCAGCTTTCACGGCGGCGAACCAGGCAACCCAAATGCTGGCGGCAACGGTCGTAAGAACATCCACCGGGCGCTTGAGGGATCGTTGCGCCGACTCAAAACCGACTATATCGACCTCTACTGGATGCACGTCTGGGATATGGTCACACCCGTTGAAGAGGTGCTACAGTCGCTCGGTGACCTGGTGCGTACTGGTAAAATCCGCTACTTTGGCTTCTCGGACCTACCCGCTTGGTATGCCGCCAAGTCTGCTACCTTGGCAATGGCGAACAATCTTCCCGGTCTAATCGCCATGCAGCTGCCGTATTCCCTCGTTGAGCGCAGCATCGAGCGCGAACATGTGCCCACTGCCCGTGAATGCGGTCTCGGCATCTGCCCTTGGAGTCCTCTCGCGGCTGGTTTCCTCACCGGCAAGTATCAGCGCGAGGGTGCGGGGGCGAGCGGTCAAGGTCGCCTTAGTGGTCCTAATCCCTTCGGCAACCAGATGTTCACCGAGCGGAACTGGGGCATCCTTGATGCCCTGCGGACTGTCGCCGCGCAGGTTGAGCGCCCACTATCGCAGGTCGCCCTAGCCTGGGTTTCGGTACAGCTCAGCATTACCTCGCCTATTCTGGGAGTCAATAAGTTTGAGCAGTTGCACGACAATCTGGCCTCCCTGGACATCCGCCTCACCCCAGAACAGATTCAGACACTGAATGAGAGCAGTGCGCTCGACCCAGCCTTCTACGCTCTCTTTACAGGCAAGGTAAATAGGAGCATCTTCGGCGGCGCGACTGTCCAAGGCTGGCGGTAGCTGCTGCCGCCAAGCAGAGGTTCATAGATTACATATGACAGATATCAACTGACAGATATTGACATTTGTCATTTAATTACTTATGCTGACCCTATACAGATTAGGGAAAAGCGGTTATGTTGACGCATTCGCTGGGAGCAACTGGAGCAACGGTGTCGGCGCTGGGGCTGGGCTGCATGGGAATGTCAGAAGTTTATGGTCCCGCTGACCGCAAGGAAAGTATTGCGACGATTCATGCTGCCCTTGATGCCGGGATTACCATGCTGGATACAGGCGACTTCTACGGTATGGGACATAACGAACTGCTGCTCCACGAAGCACTTACCGGACGAAGGGAAGATGTCTTCATTGCCGTTAAATTCGGAGCGCTGCGATCGCCTGACGGCAGCTTCATTGGCTTTGATGGTCGTCCGGCAGCAGTCAAGACGTCTCTTGCCTATACCTTGAAACGTCTGGGAACCGATTACATTGACCTCTACCAGCCTGCTCGCCTAGATCCAGCGGTGCCGATTGAAGAGACTGTTGGGGCAATCGGTGAAATGGTACAGGCTGGCTATGTTCGCCACATTGGGCTATCAGAAGTGGGTGCGGCTACTATCCGGCGGGCGCATGCGGTACATCCGATTACCGCGCTACAAATCGAGTATTCACTCCTGGATCGGGGCATTGAGGCTGAGATCCTGCCAACGGTGCGTGAACTGGGCATTGCAGTCACAGCGTATGGCGTGCTGTCACGGGGGTTGTTGAGTGGTCACTGGTCAAAGGAACGTTCTAAGCAGGCGCAGGACTATCGGGTCCATCTGCCGCGCTTTTCTGGGGAGAATCTGGATCGCAACCTGTTGCTGGTGGAAGCCTTACGCCGGATTGCTCAGGAACAGCAGGCGACGGTGGCTCAAGTGGCGATCGCCTGGGTGCTATCGCGGGGTAATGACATTATTCCCCTAGTTGGCGCAAGGCGGATTGATCGCCTGAATGAATCGTTGGGAGCGGTGGAGCTACAATTAAGTGAGGCCGCTCTGGCTCAGATTGAGACCGCTCTACCAGCAGGTGCGGTTGCTGGCGATCGCTATCAACCAGAGCAAATGGCGATGCTAGACAGTGAGAAAAGGTAAGACTATTGAATGACTCAGCGTTGACACCGGAGCGGATTCTTGACGCGGCGGAGGAGGTTCTGCGGCGTTATGGTCTGACAAAGGCAACGGTTGTGGACGTGGCTCGCTTTCTAGAGGTGAGTCACGGCACGATTTATCGGCATTTTTCCAGCAAGACTGCCTTACGCGATGCGGTGGCAGAACGGTGGATGCACCGAGTTTCCGCGCCACTGGCAGTGATTGCAGAAGAGCAAGGTTCTGCCAGTGAGCGGTTGCACCGCTGGTTTGGACAACTCATGCGCCTGAAGCGTCAGAAAGTGCTGAATGATCCGGAGTTGTTTGCAACGTACTCGGCGATCGCGGGGGAAGCGCGAGGGGTGGTGCAAGCTCACGTTGATGAATTGATGCGGCAGGTGACTGTAATCATCGAAAGTGGTATTTGCAGACAGGAGTTTAAGGTTGCTAAAGCTCATGAGGCAGCAAAGGCAGTTCTCAACGCAACCATCCGGTTTCATCACCCTGCCCATGCAGCTGAGTGGCGTCATCCAGATATTGATACTGACTTTGATCAAGTCTGGCGTTTAGTGCTTGCCGGTCTTATAGTGGGTGAGCAACTGAACAATACATAGAAACCTATGCCAAATATTAACAGGAACGCGACTTTCGTAACCCAGATCAATCACCTCAAGGTCGAGCCGAAAAACCAGGACGCGCTGGTCCAACGTATGGTCGAGCAGATTGACCAGGTTGCAGTGAAGCAACCGGGCTTCATTTCCAGCACGATTCACAAGAGCCGTGACGGACACCATGTTATCAACTATGTGCAGTGGGAAAGCACTGAACTACTCGACGCCTTTCATCAGACGCCCGAATTTCATGCACACTTTCAAACCTACAAAGACTACGTTTTAGAAGCTGGTCCCGTCGTCTATGACATTGTCTACTCCCAAGAGGCATGAGTCAGCACTCTTAGCGGTTTGACAAGGCGGCTATTGGCATGAAAATCACACTATCCCATCAGCCCCTCATCTCCTAATTTCCGGTAGGAGAAGCGTAAACTGACTGCCTTTGCCTACAGCCGATTGCACGGTTACATTTCCGCCATGTAGAAGGGCGAGTTGGTGCGTCAGGGCCAAACCTAAACCTGTTCCTTCATACTGGCGGTTGAGGCGGCTGTCTAGCTGAGAGAAAGATTGAAACAATAAAGGAATCTGTTCGGGAGCAATACCAATACCTGTATCTGAAACTGTGAACTCAGTGCCTTGAGGTACTTTTTGGACTGCGAGCGATACTCTTCCTGCTGGGGTGAACTTGATGGCGTTTCGGAGTAAATTTAGCAGCATCTGCTTCAAACGCCGCTCGTCTGCGATGCAGACACCTGCCTGCGGATCGATGTGAATTTGAAGTTGCAGACCCTTCTCATCGGCTTGCTCTTGCACCATCGCCAGACAAGAACCGCACAATCCGCGCACATCTAAAGGAACTAGCGTTAATTCTTCCTTACCCGCTTCAACTTTAGAGATATCGAGAATATCGTTGATCAGTTCCAGGAGATGTTTGCCACTTTGGTGAATACAGGTGATGTACTCCTTCTGCTTAGGATTGAGGCCACCATAAATTTCTTGGCCCAAGAGTTTAGACATGCCCAAAATTGCGGTGAGAGGTGTCCGCAGTTCGTGGCTCATTGTAGCCAAAAACACACTCTTTGCTTGACTTCCAGCTTCAGCGGCTTCCTTAGCTTGACGTAGTTCAATTTCTGCCTGCTTTCTTAGGGTAATGTCTTCAACCATGGCAAAGGCAAACAGCGGTTTGCCAGCACAATCTTTAACGAGGGAAACAGTCAGGAAGCCCCACACCAAATGACCATCCTTATGGAAGAAGCGCTTTTCCATTTTGTAATAGTCGCGTTTTCCAGCCACCAGTTCTTTGAATAACTCTACATCCGTTGCCATATCGTCCGGATGGGAGTAATCTACCAACCACGTATCACAGCGCATTTCCTCAGCGCTGTAACCCAGCATGATCTCCAATGCTGGGTTAGTACTTCTAATCCTTAGTTCTAAGTCTAAGAAACTGATGCTGATCGCAGCTCGCTCGAAGATCGCCCGAAATTTCGCTTCACTCTGGCGCAGTGCCTCTTCGCGTTCTCGGATTGCTGCTTCTGCCTGCTTGCGCTTAGTAATATCGCGGGTTGTCGTGACTGCTAACTGAACGTCAAGCACCCGATCTCGAACAGCTGCTCCACTCATGCTAACCCACTTTTCCTCCCCGTTGGAGCAATGAATGATCATCTGGTGGTCTGTGAACACTTCGCCTTGAAGGGCACGGTTGACAGGTCGTTCCAACGGTGAGAAAGAGTCGTCAGGGTGGCAGATTTGTGATGAGGCTACTTCGTCCAAATGCTGTTCTCTTGTTGGTTCTAGGGCATAAATCTGTGAGGCTGCGGGGTTGGACAGTGCCACTTGGCCGTCAGGCCGCATGACAACAATTCCTTCTTGAATTGAATTCAGGACCGCTTCCAAAATGGCTTTTTCCGTTGCCAACTGCTGTGTCCGCTCCTCTACTTGAGTTTCCAGCTCAGCATTTAGTTCCTTAACCTGTTGGTAGAGTTCTGATTGTTGGATGGCGATCGCCACTTGAGTGGCCAACTGCTGTAAGAAGTCAACTTCAGACGGTTGCCACTCACGTGGCCTATCGCATTGATGAACGGCTAGCAGACCCCACATTTGGTCGTTTCGCAGGAGGGGGACTACCAACTTCGCCACAACGTGTAAGTCTGTCATCAACTGGCGGTCTATCAGTGTCAGGTCTTTACAAGCGATATCGTTGACCACCCGCAGAGCTTCCTGCTCCCAGTCACACTCGGTTGCTTTTAACCATATGCGATGGCGCTCCCGCAGTGCCGGGTCGATGCTCCACTCAGGAGCCATCGATTCAGCAGCAAGTACGGCAACTGATTCTCTAGCAGATAAACCATCCCCTATATTAGAGCGATAGATCATGACGCGGTCAGTTTGAAGAAATTGCCGTACTTCCGCTACCGTCGTTTGCAGAATCTCATTTAGATGCAGCGATTGCCGGATGCGCTGCGCTACTGCTGCTAACAGGCGATCGCGTGCTAGCTGCTGCTGCAATGCTTGCTCCTGTTGTTGGAGCTGAAGCTGCATCCGCTGGCGCTCAATGGCGTAGCGCATAGAGCGGAGCAACTGGTGACTGTCTGTATGACCTTTGACCAGATAGTCTTGAGCTCCCTGCTGCAACGCTTTAATGGCAATCTCCTCGTCGCTGAAACCGCTCATGACCACAACCGGAACGTTGGTTGCCGCAGCGCGTATTCGAGTTAAAGTTGTTAATCCCTGTTCATCAGGTAGTGACAGATCCAGCAGGATGACCGCGATCAGCTCGGTAGAGAGACAAGCTAATGCTGCTGATAATCGCGCAGCATGGACCAGCTGAAACCGAGATGCGTTAGCTTCTCGCAACATTTCCTGAACCAAACGCGCATCTCCAGGATTATCCTCTACCAGCAAAATTTTGGGCAGGGGCAATGGGTGTGTTGCATCTACCCTGCCATCCCTGCTGCCGTTCACTGTGCCATCCACTTCACCTAGCGGTTTTGAGATCATATTTTCTACAGTAAGGGTAGATTCGCAACCCTCAGCCAGAAATCCTCTATTGACTTCACGGCCTCAAAGAACTGATCCAGGTTAAGTGGCTTAGTAACATAACAATTAGCGTGCAGGTTGTAGCTCTCAACAACGTCCTGTTCAGCCTTCGATGTAGTCAAAACCACAACAGGAATGCGTTTGAGCTGGTCGTCTTGCTTGATCTCTGCCAGCACCTCTTTGCCATTTTTTCTTGGTAGATTGAGGTCAAGCAAAATGATATCAGGACGTACTGCATCTGAATAGCTAGCCTCCCCTCTCAAGAAAGCTAGAGCTTCAACCCCGTCCCGCGCCACACTTACGTTGTGGGCAAGCCTCCCGCCTTCTCTCAGAGCTTCTTTTGTGAGGCGAACATCGCCATCATTGTCTTCGACCAGCAGAATCTC
>CAXUIV010000050.1:0-13610 GCA_964250875.1 uncultured bacterium | reverse complement strand
CTTCACTCAACTGCAACAAAGCTGGCACAGGTGCGTCACAAAAAGTGTCTAAATTCAGAATGTAGAGGTTAGAAGCTCCTCCCTTCTAGATCTTAAATTGTTCCTCATCGTCTCAGCTATTATTGGTAGTATGCAACCCCAACCACAACGAGACAATTCCAATCAGGACCTTAATAGTCCTTCCCAAGGCTTAGCCCCTACTCACACTGCCCGTTGGCAAAAGGCAGTTGGCTACTTGTCATTGGTAATGCTAGGCTCTGGCCTCACGTTTGCCGGTAACTATGTCGCTTCCCACAATCAGCAAATATCTTCTCAGGCATCAAGTTCCCTAGCGTCAGTCCCACTCGCTCCAGCAGAGGCGGCTGGATTACCAGGCGCAGAAGACAGCAACTTTGTTACAGGAGTTGTGGATCGGGTTGGACCAGCTGTAGTGCGAATTAATACTTCCCGCACAGTTACGAGTCAAGTACCGGACGCCTTTAATGATCCTTTTTTCCGCCAGTTCTTTGGCTCTCAGCTGCCATCAGGGCCACAGAAGCAAGTTGAACGGGGAATTGGCTCTGGCTTTATCATCGGGGCTGATGGTCGCATTCTCACGAACGCTCACGTAGTGAGTGGCGCAGATACGGTGGACGTGACGCTCAAAGACGGGCGTAAGTTTAAAGGTAAGGTGATGGGTGCTGACCCAGTAACAGATGTTGCTGTTGTTAAAATTCAGGCCAACAACCTTCCAACGGTGGCTTTGGGCAATTCAGACCAACTAAGAGCGGGAGAATGGGCGATCGCCATTGGTAATCCCCTTGGGTTTGACAACACTGTAACCAGCGGCATCATTAGCGCTACTGGGCGTTCCAGCAGTGCTGTGGGAGTTCCAGACAAGCGAGTTCAGTTCATCCAGACTGATGCGGCAATTAACCCCGGTAACTCTGGAGGGCCACTGCTGAATTCTCGCGGCCAGGTTATTGGTATGAATACAGCCATTATCCAAGGTGCCCAGGGCATTGGTTTTGCGATTCCTATCAACACTGCTCAACACATCGCGACTCAACTGGAAGCTACAGGCAAGGTGGCGCATCCTTACCTGGGAATTCAGATGGCGACGCTGACGCCTGAGCTGAAGCAAAGAATCAACAGCGATCCTAATAGTGGTCTGAGTGTTAGTGAAGATCGGGGCGTTTTAGTCGTCAAAGTCTTACCTGATTCCCCTGCTGCTAGAGCAGGTCTACGCGCTGGAGACGTAATTTCAAAGCTCAACGGTCAGACCGTTACAGACGCTAGCAACGTTCAACAGGCAGTGGAAAGTAGTTCTGTCGGCGGCAGTGTGCGAGTGACTCTAATGCGCAACGGGCAGAATCTAAGCTTGGTCGTGCGACCGGGTGAGTTTCCGGCTCAAACAGCAGAAGAACCCTCTGAAGAACCTTAGAGAGTTTTGAGTTTTGATTAGGGAGTAATAAGTGGGCAGGTTTTAAATTTGCCCCTACCTTCCTCTTTAGTTAAGCCAGTGGCAAGAAAAACCGAAACGTGCTGCCATGCCCCAATTGGCTTTCCGCTGAAATCTGGCCACCCTGCAATTCAACCAAGCGGCGGCAGATAGCTAAACCAATTCCCGTCCCTCCAGAGTGTCTAGCACGGGAACGATCAGCCCGCCAGAAGCGCTCAAATACATGCGGTAAATCTTCTGATGCTATCCCCTGTCCAGTGTCGATGACAGCAATCCAAACCTTTCCTTCATCGCTCCATGCCTGAACAGTAATCGAACCACTCGCTGTGTAAGACACAGCATTTCCTAGCAGGTTAACCAATATCTGCTCTGTCCGGTCGGGATCTGTCAAGGCTGGAGGCAACTGAGGTGGACATTTTAGTTGGAGAACTGGGCCATCTTCTAAGAGCTGGTCGGCAAACTTCTGCACCAACGACTTTAGCAGAGGACGTAGATAGACAGGTTGCAGATTAATCGGCAAGTATCCAGCTTCGGCTTTGGAAATTTCTTGCAAATCGTTGACTAACCGGTCTAGCCTGGTTGTCTCTCTTGCCAGTCGCAGATACATTTCTGATGACGGTAAGATGCTACCGTCTGCCAGTTCTTCTAAGTAGCCACGAACCACTGTTAATGGCGTCCGCAATTCATGAGTGAGATCGCCAATCAGTTCTCGTCGCCGCTGTTCCACTCCTTCTAGACTTGCAGCCATGCGGTTAAAACTGGCAGAGAGGCGGTTAAGTTCGGGAATCTCGCTGGTGGGTAGGCGCTCATCGAGTTTGCCAGCAGCAAATTTTTGGGTGATTTTTTCCATTTGGGTCAACGGTTGCATGATCCGCTTCGACACCCAGTAGCTCAGTCCAGCAGCAGCAGTTCCACCCACAATCACTGACCAAGAGGTGCTGAGATCCCAAGCAGTCTCAAATCCTTCAACAAGTTCTGTCCGAACATCAAGGATTTCAATGCCGTTTTCTTCGAGTTTTTCCAGGCGTTGAGCGAAAAGCCGGGGGGAAGACAATTTCCCAATAATGACCAGGCTGACGACGCCGACGATCATGACTAAGAGGTGGGAGAGAAATAGACGCGATCGCAAGCCCAACCTCGTCACAGCCGTTGTCACTGGCTTAACCGTGGGTGCAGCATTTGTGTCTCGATTTCGCTTAGTCATTTGCTCGTGCTCACTCCGATCTTAAACAGATGCGTCTTCAAACTTATAGCCAACCCCAACGACAGTCTTGATAAAGGTAGGATTTGCCGAATCAGGCTCAATCTTTTTCCGCAATCGGGCAACATGAGTATCTACCACCCGCTCCTCACCAAAAAAGTCACCTCCCCAAAGCTTTTCAATCAATTGGGTACGGTTCCATACCCGACTAGGATTGCTGATAAAGGTGGTTAAAAGGTTAAATTCCAAGGCAGTTAAGTCAAGAAGTTCTGCACTTGTGGTCAGTTGACGGGTGGCAGAACGTTGCTCTACATCAACTGTGAAATGCTGGGTACGATAGACCTGATGTTGGCCACCTTGCCGGAGACTACGTCGCAACAGCGCTCGGACTCTAGCAATCAACTCTCTGGGACTAAAGGGCTTAACTAAGTAGTCATCAGCACCAGTAGACAAGCCGATAACACGGTCAATTTCCTCACCTCTAGCCGTTAGCATCAGAATATAGGGGTCTTTTGCCCCTGGCTTCTGGCGGATTCTGGCACACACCTCCAGTCCATCCAAATTAGGTAGCATTAAGTCGAGAATGATCAAATCTGGCTGTTTCTCCTGAAAAACCCGCAATGCACTTAACCCATCACGACAGCTGTGGCAGGCAAATCCTTCCCTCTCTAAAGAAAGTTCAATCAACTGACTGATCTCAGGTTCATCCTCAACAATTAAAATATCCATCTTTTATCAAGTGTCGGCATGCAACCAGCGGATATCTCACCTCGTCATCTATTTTGTAGTTTCACGTGAAATTACGCTAGTTTTAACTGTGTAGCTGCTAGCTGCGCTTCGCACGCCAGCCACTTGCGCGAAACTACGGTTATTAGAGCGTGTGTCTGCCCACTACTATTGTCTCTAAGCAGAGAAAAACACTATGAGAGCCAATCAAGCTCGGATCCGTAAACTACATCGCAGCCTTGCTCCAATCATGCTTCTGCCGCTCCTACTGACGCTGTTCACGGGAGCAATCTACCAACTAGTGGATTCTGCCGGTAAGGGGGATGACTTCGAGTGGCTGCTGCGGTGGCACAAGGGTCACTTTGGCAGCCTGCATCTAGAGGTTATTTATCCCTACCTTAACGCTTTGGGTTTACTAATCCTGTCAATCACTGGTATCTCAATGTGGTTTCAGATGCGACGTAACTCTAAACGATCTCGTGAGAGCTAAATGTTGAAGCACAGACAATTTAAAAACCGATTTAGAAACGTTCTGATTGCTGGTGTAAGTACAGTCGGTGTTTTATCAGCGCTTGGATACTGGTACGTGTTTTATCTAGGCGCTCCTCAGTTAGATCGTCCCCAGGTAGCTGAAGATAAAAACTTAAAGTTTCAGTTGGAAAAGTTTAACAGTGCTGCCATGAACCAGGTACGTCTCTATGGCGTGATTTTACCACCTGGCTATGCCAAGCACCCTATGCAACGCTATCCAGTCATTTTCCTGCTGCACGGTGGACACGATAACGCTCGCGCTTGGGAGGACAAAATTGCCGCCTCGTCTGTACTGCACACTCTTTACCAATCCAAGCAGTTGCCTCCAGCGATCATTATTACACCAGATGGTAATGATAATCGCGGCTCTAGTCCGCTTTGGGACCCTCAATACTATGACGGGCCTAATGGTAATGTCGGTACGATGATTGGCTCAGAATTGGTTCAAGTCGTTAAGTCACGCTATCGCACGGTGGCAAACCCTCAAGCTTGGGCGATCGGCGGTCTTTCCTCAGGTGGGTGGGGAGCGGTTAATATTGGTCTGCAACATTTAAATAACTTTAACGTTCTGTTTAGCCATGGTGGTTACTTTACCAGTGATAATGGTGAGCCTGCTTACCCTGGCGATCCTGCCATTAGCCCAGACTACCTGGTTCAGCAGCTACCAGTGCAAGAACGGAAGCGACTGCATGTTTATCTGGATGTTGGCCAATCGGATTCTAAATTGCTGGAATCTACTGAGCGGTTTCACAATACACTGGACAATTTAGGCATCGCTAACGAGCTCCATGCTTTTCCAGGCGGTCATGGTCTCTCCGGACCGGATGTAGGCTGGAACTACTTTCACAAGCATCTAGCAGATTCTTTGAGTTATGTAGGCAAGCAGTTTAAGATAGCGCTTGAGGCAAGGACTAAGTAGGCATCTCAGCTACCATTTCGGTGGTGTAGGGTTGTGTAAGGTGTTGCTAGACATCCTGCTACTTAATGAAAGTTGGAACAGGGTAAAGGAGTGCCCTCTGTGATACTGACTTCTGATGATGATTGTCGATACGACAAGGAGACGCTGTGCTGACAAGACGCGCTCGGATTGGTCTATGGACGGCAACACTCTTAACCGCCATGGTGGGACTAGTAAACCTGCTGTCTGCTGTGACACTCTGGCCAGAGCGCATCCATTGGCTGAAAGAGTTTTTGCCATTTCCTATTCGAGCTAGTGGGCATCTGTTCGCTGCCATCACTGGCTTTATATTGCTGACACTGGCAACCAACTTGTTAAGACGTAAACGGGTGGCATGGTTGCTAACCGTCGGCTTGCTGGTTGTCTCTATCATCAGTCATCTGGTGAAGGGATTTGACTATGAGGAGAGTTTGCTATCTGGGGTGCTGCTAGTGCAGTTGATCCTAATGCGCCGTGTGTTTACGGCCCAGTCTGATCGTCCATCTATTGCCCAAGGGATTCGAGTACTCATTAGCGCTCTACTGTTTACACTGGCTTATGGAACGGCAGGCTTCTTTTTCTTAGACCAGCTATTTACAGTCAACCATCACCCAGTCCACTTTGACCTGATTGATGCATTTCTCCAGACATTGGCCATGTTTTTTACAGGAGATAATGCTGGCTTGGAATCTAGAAGGAAATTTGGGCTGTTTTTTGAGAACTCAATTTATGCTGTTGCCATTCTTACCCTAACTTACGCCTTATTGATGCTGTTAAGACCAGTGTTGCTGCGTAACCCATCTGACCCTAAGGAACGGCGGCGGGCTGAGGAAGTTGTGCAGCAGTATGGGCAGTACTCTCTAGCACGATTTGCTCTTCTAGATGATAAGTCTTACTATTTCAGTCCGTCTGGTCGCAGCGTCATTGCTTATGTACCCAAAGGGCGAGGTGCGATCGCTCTAGGAGACCCAATTGGCCCACCAGAAGATCTGCGTGAGGCAATTATGGGGTTCCAACACTTCTGCGATCGCAATGACTGGTACCCAGCTTTTTACCAAACATTACCGAATAACCTAGATATTTACCGCTCCTTTGGCTTCCGCGTGCTGCAAATCGGGGAGGAAGCAGTCGTCGATCTGCATAAGTTTACTCTCAAAGGCAAAGCTAACCAGAACTTAAGGACTGCGATTAATCGCCTAACTAAGAGCGGACACCAAATCAAATTTTACGAGCCACCGATTCCAGATGATTTGCTGCGGCAGTTGAGGGGGGTTAGTGATGAGTGGCTCCAGTCAATGCAGGGAGCGGAGAAGCGCTTTTCTGTAGGCTGGTTTGACGACACTTACGTGCGCGGGACTCAAGTGGCAGTCGTTTATACCCCAGATGGCGAAGTCAGTGCCTTCGCAAATCTCATAGAGGCGTATCAAGCGAAAAGAATTGCGGTTGATTTGATGCGGCGACGTACTGAGGTCGAGAATGGCACCATGGAATTTTTATTTGCCTCAATGCTACAGCACTTCCAACAGCTAGAGTATGATTACTTCAACCTAGGTCTATCAGCACTGTCTGGAGTTGGTGAAACTCCAAAATCTCCGCGTCTAGAAAGAGTATTGAACTATCTCAACGATCACTTGAATCAGTTCTACAAATTTAAGGGGTTGCACAGCTTCAAAGAAAAGTTTGGTCCCCACTGGGAACCGCGCTATTTAGTATATCCACATCTACCCGCACTGCCAGATGTGGTAGTGGCACTGGTACGGGCAGACTCAGGCGATCGCTTGTGGGACTACTTCAAACCAGAAGCATAAGGCTTGTTAGTGGGCAGTCGAAGAAGATAACAAACAACAAACAACACAACAGCCTACTTTCTTGAACGCATCGCCTCTCGACCCAATACAAACATCCCAGTGATACCCAAGCAGACAAACCAAACGTATGGATACCAATATCCTCGCAGCTGCTCTGCTGGACTGAGATTTGAGTGCATCGTGCAGAGGTAAAGCATCAACAAAGCTGTGAGGAGTGCGCCAAAACCAACAAAGCTGAGGCCAATGAAAACCCGAGCAGGTTGTAGCTGTTGGTCGCTGATCCGGTCTAGATCAATCTCTGCCAACTCTGCTAAGGATGTATCTGCCACATCAGAAACTTCCTGTAAAGTATTAGCAATCGTTGGCGGTAAGATGGGCGCTATGGCGTCCACCGTTCTGCGGCGGAGTAAAGCTTCTCTGTGCCGCAGCAATTCCAACGGCTTCCGATTCAGCCGTGCAAATTCAGGTGTCTCTGTTGGGGGAGTAACTTTAGGTGCCGTCATAGAGCGCCTCTTCTAGCTCTTCTGGAGTGGGGAAAAGTTGGGAAATGAGGAAGAATCTTCACCATCTATCTCCCTACCCCTACTTCCTTTAATTATGAGGCAATACCCTTCAGTTAACAGTTGCTTGTGGAGATCCAAAATATATAGAGACGTTGCATGCAACGTCTCTACATGCCCGTCTAAGCACAAGTACGGGAGAGCCAAATTATGAAGTAGTTCTCTGTAACTCGTTGATCCGAGCTAATATTTCTTTGCTATGGACGGATGGGTTGACCTTAACAAACGTTTCGCGCAGAATGCTGTTTGGATCAATCAGGAAGCTGTGACGGACGGACAGAAAGCCGAGCCAAGACCCGTAAACTTTACTCACCGCGCCATCTGTGTCGGCCAATAGGGGGAACTTTAGACCTTCTGAATCGCAGAATTCAGCATGAGAATCGACGGAGTCTGCACTCACTCCAATAATTTGAGTATTTTTGTCTAGATATTTTGGTAAGTCTTCTTGAAACCGGCGAGCTTCTAGAGTGCAGCCAGCAGTGAAATCTTTAGGATAGAAGTAGAGGAGTACCCACTTGCCGCGAAAGTCTGAGAGTGAAACTGCTCCATCGCCAGTATTAGTAGGCAGTGTAAACTCTGGAGCTGGTTGGTTTAGGGGTGGCAGCTTACCACCGAGGGCGATCGCGGCAGGGGCATTCAACCAGACAAGGAGCGTAAAACAGCAGGTAAGCAGAGTGCTAAGAAATGTGCGACGGGATAGCATTATGTAAACTGATAAGACTTAACACAAGTTTACCAAAGCAGGCGGCAAGCATACGGTAGTACGCAGTACATAGTCTACTGCCCTCCGCCCACTACCCACTACCTACTGCCCTCCACCGTCAGCAGCAGATTGATCAGTCTCTGAGGTGCTGGCTAGAGGTTCAATGCACTCACTATCCATCAGCAATGCAGCCTGAGGAAACCGAATACCCCAAAATCCGCCTGGACGCCGGTCAATTACCACTCCCTCATCTCCAAGACTAATCACATCAGGAGGACGCAGCATTGGCATAGGTTCAGCAGTTTTGACATATGGAGGCAATGACACGACTCGGACTCGCTCACCAACGGTAAATTCTTTCGACATAATTACAAAAGAGAATTAGTGTAACTTTAACTTGGAACCTTCTCGTATTCACTGCCACCTGAATGCACGTATCCATTCTCCTTTAGCCACTTCTCTGCTGTGTGGCGGTTAGCATTGTAGTCCTCAGACGCTGTATCAGCGATTATTTCGTCATTACTTGAATTTTTAATCTGGGCACCTATATGGTTTGGATGAAGAACTAACGTTGCTCTTTCAGTATTCATGCGACGTATGTTCGATGCCTTATGTGGGCTAAGAATGTCTCGTTTACTGATTTTAAAGCAACTTAAAACGACATTATATTCTTTGAGCTTTAAAGATCGGTAGCGACTTTAGCTTTCAAGAGGCGCGTTATTATTTTCAATTTCTTCAGCAATCACCAGGAGCTTATTGGCTTCAGCCTTGAGCTTAGCTGAAAGCTCATTGGCAGATTTCATTGGGTCGTTTTTCAAAAATTCGATAACCTCTGCCTGCGTTTGAAAGTATCGAGGATGACCATCGCTAGCAGTCGTATACCAGCGTCCCTCTGACTCCTCACGTTCGCCATTCCAGGAAATAACGCCCAGAGGTTTAGCATCAATTAAAACCTCGTACTCTTTGTAATCGTCACCGTCTAAAACGCTTACGACTTCTGGTTGCATCTCACTTCTCCGTTGGTTAATAAAACTACAAAGTAATCTTAGTAGTTGACGAATCCAGAATATCACTCGAAACTAGACATCCTATCTGCCACACGAGGTAACGTTAGATACCTCAAGACGTAGTTAAGGATCGCTAAATGCTGGTGCTACATAGTTGTATTACATACTTGTGCGATCACTATGCTTAGAAAGCGGAGTTCTGTTGCGTTGGGTGGCCCAAATCTCCTGGCGGCGAGTGAGTGGTTACAATTAACTACGGTCAGCGGACATTTATCGAATACTCAGGATGTTCTCAGCTAGAAAGCTTAACCTCGAATACTGTAGGAGCAAGTACCTTAGAAATGTGCCGTTTACTTGGATATCTCGGTCCAACAATTCCACTTGACTTTTTGTTGTCGAAACCAGAACACTCACTGATTGTTCAAAGTTATCAACCCAGCGAGATGACATCTGGAGTCGTTAACGCTGATGGCTTCGGCATCGGCTGGTACCATCCGCAAAGGGACACCACCCCTTTTACTTACAAAAACATACTTCCCATCTGGAGTGATGTTAACCTTTCTAGTCTAGGTCGGTATGTTGAGTCGGGGTGTGTATTGGCGAATGTTCGCAGCGCCACCTCTGGCCAGGGTGTGGACATTAGCAACTGTCAGCCCTTCCAGTACCAGCAATATATGGGCATTCACAATGGTCGGATTAAAAACTTTCGACAGACACTGTGTCGTTCACTTTGCGATCGCCTTGGCGATGTGGCTTACCAGTCAATCAAGGGCAGTACCGATTCAGAACACTTTTTTGCTTTGCTAATTAACGAATTGCAGTCAGACTCAGATGGTAGCCTAGAACAGGCTTTGCAGAATGCATTGCTAACACTAGATGAGCTGGCCCAGTCCCATAAGGTGACATCCTCTGCCAATTTAATCGTGAGTGACGGGCAGCGTCTCGTCGCCTCTCGTGCCAGCAGCGGTACGCCAGCTCCTTCTCTCTACTGGTTACGGGACGATCCAGCCTTCCCAGAAGCGGTCATTATTGCTTCTGAACCTTTGTTTAAAGGTAATTGGAACTGTTTCCCCGAACAGAGCATTTTTAGTGTGGGAAAAGACCTTGAAATTCAAATCCATCAACTACCAATCCCCTAGTGGACATAGGTTGCTTAGCACTCAGCAGCGCCAGTCGCCTCAACGAGGGGAACCCCCGCACGGCGCTGGCTCCTCAGCACTCAGCACGAATGAACGGCGGCAACAGCTAAAGCAGTGGTTACACCAGTGCCGCACCGGGACTCTTGCCTTGTTTGAGGGAGTGGATCAAACTACGTTCTGCCGTCAAGCACATCTAGACTTTAGCCCAGCCGGGTGGCATTTAGGTCACATTGCTTATACCGAATCTCTCTGGCTGCTGGAGCGATCTGGAGCAATGTCGCCTCTATGGACCGAGTACCGTCAGTTGTTCGCCGCCGATGGATTGCCCAAGACACAGCGCGTCAAGCTACCGACAATGGGAGAAGTCCACCACTACCTAGACGCGGTTAGAGCAAGAGTCTTGGATCATCTGGAGACAGTTGACATAGACCAACAAGAACGCCTCTGGCGCTGGCTGATTCAACATGAGAGCCAACACAGTGAGACTATCGCCTTCCTCCTGCAATTGCAACGCTGGCAGGGAAACGGAGAGGACACAGGAACGCAGGGAATTTCTGTCAATCGTCCCCCCGCGCCCTTATCCCCTTCCGACATGGTTGAGATTTCAGCAGGCGAATTTGAAATGGGAAGTGATTCGCTTGATGCTTTGGATAACGAACGTCCAGCCCATCGGATGTATCTAGAGACCTACTGGATTGACCGCTACCCCGTAACCTGTGGGCAGTACCGAACATTTATGGAGGCGGGGGGCTACCAGAATTCCATTTGGTGGTCAGAAACTGGGTGGGAATGGTTACACCAGTCGATTATGCAACCGCTCTACTGGACAAACAACCCAGAGTGGGACAGTCATCCAGTCTACGGCGTTAGCTGGTATGAAGCAGAAGCTTATGCCCGATTTGCTGGTAAGCGACTACCCACAGAAGCAGAATGGGAAAAAGCCGCTAGTTGGGATACCGCAGCTCTCCAGCGCCGCATCTATCCATGGGGTGAAGAAGTACCAACAACCCGGCGAAGTAATCATGCTCGCCTAGGGGAAGATGACTATCCGCCTCTGCAAACAACGCCTGTGGACGCTTACCCAACTGGGCAGAGTGCCTATGGTTGCTACGACATGCTGGGCAATGTGTGGGAATGGACTGCATCTGCGTTCTACGGCTATGAGGGTTTTGCTAGTTACCCTTATGCAGGTTATTCCAAAGCTTACTTTGATGGGCAGCACCAAGTGCTGAAAGGGGGCAGTTGGGCAACTCGTCCTTGGGCATTACGCTGTAGCTTTCGTAACTGGTACCATCCCGGTGTGCGTCAGATTCTGGCTGGGTTTCGCTGCGCAAGATAAAAGTATTGCATAGAGCAAACGGAGGTTGAATGTCGATTCTTAAGACTGCAAGCGGTAGGTCTGCTCAGTCCACAATTGAGCAACGCTTGCAGATAAAGCATTTAGTAGGGGCTACTCAGTTGGTCCCCTCCACTGCGGGTATAGATGTGGTAGAAGGGTTAACCCAAACTCGCAAATCCCTTCCCGCTTGTTACTTCTACGATGACCATGGCTCTCAGCTATTTGAGCAAATTTGTGAGCTGCCAGAGTACTACCTAACGCGGACAGAAACGGCAATTCTCCAACAGTGCGCTAGTAAAATTGCTCAGTTGACTGGTGCGTGTGAGCTGGTAGAGCTAGGCAGCGGCAGTTCCACCAAAACCCGCATCTTGCTAGATGCATACGACCACTTGAACTACCCACTGCGGTATGTACCGATCGATGTCAGTGCAGGCATTCTAGAAAGCAGTGCCAGACAGTTGCTAGCGGCTTATCCCTCACTTCAAGTTCATGCTCTAGCCAGCACCTACGAGCTAGCGTTGAAGCAACTAACGCCGACTGAACTACCGAGCCGAATGATTTGTTTCATTGGCAGTACGTTAGGCAACCTCAATCCCCAGGAGTGCGATGACTTTTTCTCCCAGATCATAGCCGCCCTTCAAGTAGGTGAGTATTTCTTACTAGGAGTAGACCTGCAAAAGCCGAAACATCTGTTAGAGGCAGCTTACAACGATAGCCAGGGTGTAACGGCTGCCTTTAATCTCAACATGCTGGATCATCTCAACCAACGCTTTGATGGCAACTTTGATACCTCACAGTTTTCTCACTGCGCGTTCTATAACGAATCGCAGCATCAAATTGAAATGCACTTACGGAGTTTGCGATCGCAAACCGTCCAGCTAAGTGTCCTCGATCTCGCAGTTGAGTTTGAAACCGGCGAGACAATCCTGACGGAAATCTCTCGTAAGTTCGATCTCGACACGATACGGCAGGAACTCTCACGACGAGGGTTAGCGCCTCTCCAGGTATGGACAGACCCTAATCAGTGGTTTGGTGTACTGCTTTGTCAGCTAAGGAGCGTGGATTAAACAGCAATACCGAGCATGTAGAGACGTTGCATACAACGTCTCTACATCCTTTAAGTTTCCACTCCCTCTTCGTCAGTTTGAGTCGCTTCGTCCTCAGCAACTGGCGACTGTTCCACAACGATTGGCGGCTTGGGTCTAGTTGGCTTAGGACCACGCATCAAGGCAGGATTCCCTCCTGGCCTTGAAGGCTCAGATTCCTGTTGATTACCTTTACCCTTTACCTTTTTTCTATCTTTGTCCAAGGATATTCGGGGTTTACTCCGTTCCTCCAAGGGTGGGGCAGTATCGAGACGGTCTTCAATCGGAGTAGACTCAGATTTACTTTCTTCTACAGCATCACCCACAGCAGCAGTCTGACCTTCTACAGCATCACCCACAGCGGCGGTCTGACCTTCTACAGCATCACTCACAGCAGCAGTCTGACGATCAGACCTCTTAATTGGACGTTCTACCATGGTCAAGCACTTTTATTTACTCATATCTTGCATGTTACCCTGTCTGGATTTAGGGCACACCGTGTCCTAATATCAAGTCAATCATCAGTGGCAAACGATAACTGCACATCAGTAGTGCTGCTCAAAGAATAAACCTACCCAAACGCAGCTGTTTGAGTAGGTTCGTCTTCTAAATCACTCTAATGCCTACTAACAAGCAGTGGCTATAACTTCCAACCGATCACCATCTTTGAGTAATTTGAGCGTAATTGTCTTGTCTTAAACTTCTCAGCGGCTACGCGCAGGCACTGCCTCCTTCTCGGGAGGGCCTTCTAGCACTCGTAGGCTGGGAAACAAAAAATGGTTTTCTTCTACATACTGAGCCCCGAACAGCCCCTTTTCTGCCCAGAAATAGCGGTCTGTTGTATGTTCATTCCGTTTAACAAGTAGCAGCGCGGGTGGCAATATTCCCTCAGACTGGATGAATTTTCGAGCAGCTGTAACAGGTTTATCTTCGCCACATTCGATGCTATATTGAACCACGTGTTCAAGGATGCGCCGTCCTTCCTGGCGACGACGACTTTTTCGCTTCCGTCTCCTAGCCAATTTTTTTCCTCCTATTTTAAGCTATTAATTTGTATTGATGGTTACAAAAGACGTCGTAAGTATATCTGCTTGAGTTCAGAAAATCAATGATTGTTAAATTTTTGATACAAA
>CAXUIV010000049.1:0-13759 GCA_964250875.1 uncultured bacterium | reverse complement strand
TAGCAGTTCTATTTCTCTGGGTTCAGTGGCAGAGTGCTGCTGCTTTTAATTGGACGCTTGCCCTTGGCTGGAGAGGATGGCATTCGACCAAAGTGGCACACAAGGTTTCTCCTAGAGGAGACATTCGCCTACTGGTCGATTTACGGCATCGCTACGTCTATGTTTATCGACGCAACCAACTCCGAACTCGCTATCCTATTGCCGTGGGCCAAAGGGGTTGGGAAACTCCAACTGGCTCCTTCTTGGTTCAACAAATGCTACAGCACCCCATCTGGCGTCATCCCATCACTGGTGACGTCGTATCAGGTTCAGATAACCCGCTTGGAGACCGTTGGATTGGCTTTTGGTCTGATGGGCGGCACCAAATTGGGTTTCATGGGACTTCAGAAGAAGCACTTGTAGGACAAGCCGTCTCCCATGGCTGCTTGCGGATGCGGAATCAGGATATCAGGACACTGTATGACCAGGTAGGCTTGGGTACACCAGTCGTTGTACGTCAGTAAAGACGGTGTATCACCACTTTGCGTAGCATATGCATCGTTTACTATCTCTGAAATTTGCCTAAAATTTTTCAATAATCCAAAATCCCAAATGGTATGGTTTACTCTTATTTAGTCTTTGGCTCGAAGCTAGGTGCATAGGTCTGAAGCAAAGCACTGACTTGTTTAATAACCTCGTTGCCAGTGTTTTTACTGATTGCTTGTCGTTCTGGAAAGAAGTCTGGCCGATTTAGGTTTTGAGCAACCGCCTCACCGACTTGGCTTGCGATTAAACTTTGGAGTTCTTCCTTAGCCCGTTGTCGCTGATAGTTGGCTCCTTCTTCTGTAGTGGCATAGAGTGGCGGCAGGCGATTGAGAGCATAGGCAGCAATATCGCCCACATCAAGAGAGAGATCGCTGGTGACTTGAATTTCTGCCACCTGGGCGATCGCTTCCGTTAGCACCAATTCTTCCATCACGTTGATAAACTGTTTGCGCGGTACTGCCACCACTTCACCAGTCAAGAGCGCCCCCATGAGCTTGTCGAGCCACATGTAGTCTTCAATTGAGAGTTCGGAGAGTGTGTCACAAATACGACCAACCTCTGCCTCCATGGCTGGTGTAAGATAACCATCCTGGAGGGCTTGTTCAACAATTTTTTGGATACTCATAAAGCCTTACCTTTTGCACAGGAATGGCAATGCCATTGATTTTTGCCTCAGATTAATGGCTAAGCTAACAAAAAGATTCAATTAAATCCAATTCAATTGAATCCATCGGTTCGCCAAGCTACCGGGTCAACAGATTCTCCTTGCACATACAAACCCCAGTGTAAATGTGGGCCAGTCGCAGCCCCGGTTGCCCCCACTTCCCCAATAACTTGACCAGCCCGAACAAAATCCCCTTCCTGAACATTGATCCGGCTGAGGTGCATAAAAATGCTCGTTACTCCTTGACCATGATCAATCCCGATCGCGTTGCCGTGAACTCGGAACCCCCGCGACTCCTGTCCGACTAAAGCCACTCGTCCAGCCGCCGGGGCAATCACAGGTGAACCCTCACCACCTGCGTAGTCAACACCACGATGGTAGTAGTCTTTAGCAAACTCCCCATTGTAATACCGGCGGACTCCATAAACAGTGGTGATAGGACCCTGGTTAGGTCTAAGGAAAGGACCATTCCAAAATTTTTGCGGGGTTTCCAACCGCTTAAATGCCTCTACACGGTTTAGTTCGTATTCAGTTGCTTCCAGCCCAGCTTTACCGGGGGGCAGAGTAATGTGCTGCACGGGGAAAGAGCGATCGCGCACTGACACCGACAACTGCACTTGACCTTCGCCAGACACACGAATTTGCCTGACTCCAGGTTGCTCCAGGGGTGTTGTAGGTAGAAAAGCCCGGAACTGATTTGGCGCAATCAAAAATGTTGGGTATGTCTTATGAGCAAAGGTAACGGTTGGACTACCGGCTGCCGAATTATCCATCTGGGCCACGATATAAAGCGTATCTCCCAACTGAGGCTTGGCTGGAGTTACTCGTACTTGCAGGGTTTGGGCTGAAGCAGCCACAACAGGTACGGCAAAGATTAAGGCAACAAAGCCACAGAATGATCGGGCTAGAGGAGAGTGGAGTGAGGGCAGTACCATTTTAGATTTTGGATTTTGGATTGGAACTTAGACGGGTAGGCAGTTTCAGAAGTAGGGAACAGCGTAACCGTTAAGCAAAATAAGGTAGCAGCCTACGGCTATAGCGATGTTGAGTGGTCATAACGAAGGATGACATGCTTCTGCTAGCACCCAGACTACCGTTTTGTTTGTGCTGTTCGCATGAGGGGGATTGCCTAGCTTCAAGAAGCAGCCATATTTTTATCTGTAAAGAATCATGCAGAAGATTAGAATTAACTCATGCAACTGTGGCATCAGAACTGTAGTTAACTCGTAATACTGTCACCGATAAACCTGCCTGTTTTTCAGCTTGAATGCCTGAAAGCCTTGCTACATGCGCTGTTACACTTAAGTTCATACAGCTTAATAATTCTTCTAATAATTTATGCAGGAAGACTTTAGATTAATTGTTGACTTGGTACTGGTTCTTGCTGCCGCAGCGGGTGGAGGACTATTGGCGGCGCTATGCCGTCAACCTGTTTTACTGGGTTATCTGCTTGGTGGAATGGTTGTAGGGCCAGCCGGACTGGGCCTCATTAAAGAATTAATTCAGGTGGAGACCCTAGCGCAGTTTGGTGTCGCCTTTTTATTATTCGCCTTGGGTGTAGAGTTCTCTCTAACTGAACTCAAAAAGGTCCAGCTCGTCAGTTTGGGCGGCGGTGGCCTGCAAATTGCTCTTACTATTCTAGTGACAACACTCGTGTCTCTAGGAGTTGGTTGGGTGAGTTCTCCTGCCCAAGGAGTGTTCTTGGGGGCGATTCTATCTTTATCCTCCACAGCAGTTGTCCTCAAGTGCTTGATGGAGCGTAATGAAACTGAGACGTCTCATGGGCAGGTATTGTTAGGCATCCTGATCGTTCAAGACCTGGCTTTGGGACTAATGCTAGCGGTATTGCCAGCCCTCGATCAGCCAGTTGAACTCATTGGCATGGCGGTGGGTTGGGCGCTTTTGGAGATTGGGTTATTTGCTGCCGGAGCCGTGGCAGTTGGAATTTGGATTATGCCACCCTTGTTACGGTTGCTGGCGCGAACCGAGAGCCGAGAGCTTTTTTTATTAGGGGTGGTGGTTTTGTGTTTGGGCATTGCGCTACTGACGGAGCATTTGGGTCTTTCCATTGAGATGGGGGCGTTTGTCGCTGGACTGATGATTTCGGAGGTGGAGTATGCTGATCAGACCCTGACCTATGTAGAACCGTTACGAGACATTTTCGCCACCCTGTTCTTTGCCGTAATTGGCATGCTGATTGACCCAGCTTTCCTGTGGAACAACCTGGAGTTGATTTTGGAACTCGTGGCGCTGGTATGGCTGAGCAAGTTCCTAATCGTCGCACCTCTGGTTAGAGCGTTTCGTTACCCCTTGAAAACCGCCTTGCTCGTTGGATTAGGTCTAGCCCAAATTGGCGAATTCTCATTTGTCTTAGCGAGTGAGGGACAGGCAATGGGGCTAGTTTCTCGGCGGGTGTATCTGTTGATTTTGGCGACGACGGCAGTGACGCTGGTGCTGACTCCGTTTGTGATGCGATTGGTGCCATATCTATTCGACTGGGCGGAAGCCGTGCCTTGGCTGAAGGCTTTTTTAGATGCCTCCGATGCGCCGGTGCAAGTGGCGGCGGACCTGCCAATGCAAGATCATGTGGTAATTTGTGGCTACGGGGGTATGGGTGGCAACTTGGTGCGATTGGTGCAGGAACACGGGTTCCCCGTTGTTGTCATTGACCAGTCTGAAAGCAAGATTCAGCAGCTGAGAGAGGCTGGGGTGCCCTATGTGTATGGCAGCGCCACGAGTCTGCATGTGCTGGAAACAGCTGGAGTCGATAAAGCGCACGGCATGGCGATCGCCCTGCGTGACCCTATGAGTACCCGCCTCTGCCTTAAACGCGCCTTGGAGTTAGACCCTGATTTAGATGCAGTTGTTTGTGCTAACCATGACAAGGACATCGAACTGCTTTACCAGTTAGGAGCGCGGGAGGTAGTGCAGCCAGAGTTTGAAGCTAGTCTGGAACTGGCAACACATCTGTTAGCTGGCACAGTACCGCTACCAGAAATTCAGCAGCAGATGCAGCAGATTCGCAGCCATCACTATCTAGAGTTGCGACCAACGCTGTCAGCTTCCCAAGTTTCGCGGGAACTTCAGCTCGCCACTCAAAATCTAAATGGTCGCTGGTATCGCCTACCGAATGAGTCTCCTCTCACCGGCATGACTTTAGCAGAAGCCGATTTACGCTATTTAACTGGAGTAAGTTTGATGGCGATTCGCCGGTCTGGAGGTGAGGAAGTTGTTTATCCTGAGTCTCAGACAGTTTTAGAAGAGGGCGATCGCCTGCTGTTAGTGGGAGAATCTGCGGAACTGGCTGCCTTTGATGAACTTGCTAAGGGCGAAACCGTAATTCGTGAAGAAAACATGCTCTGCCGCTGGGTAATGGTGCCTACCGATAGTCCAGTTGACTGTCAGACCCTCTCAGCGCTCAATATCCAGGGTCAGTATGGAGTACAGGTGCAGGCTATCCGGCGAGACGGCAAGTTCTTCTGGTTTCCCGATGGCAGTAAAGAACTACAGTCCCGCGACCAGATATTGCTGTGCGGCAGCCATCCAGCTTTAGATCGGTTAGAACAGTGGCTGTCAACCCAAAGCAGTGCAGTTCCTGTTATTCCAGTCGTCAAGGCTGTTGAGGCCGAAGTGCAGCGCGAGTATCTGACTGTTGATTAATCAGTGAGGGCTAGCTGTAGGCTTCAGATAGGCGATCGCCTGTCGCCAAACAGTGGTCGGCTGATTGTTCTCATCGAACAAACACAGACAGTGTGGGTCCTGCCAGCCAATTCTTCCCGTCAGCGAATCACCAGTTACAAGTTTTAACTCGACGATCCCTGCCTCTTTGATGAGCGTTTGGACCTGCCGGATGCTGGGTAATGCAGTATCAAATTCGATAGACATATTTAGACGAATCAATCTAAAAGGCAGAATGATGCATAGTGGGTAATCTATCATCGTTCATCGTGATCTCAAATGGCAATTCAGTTTACTAAATATCACGGATTGGGAAATGACTTCATTCTGATTGACAACCGCTTGTCAACAGAGCCTGTAGCGACGCCACAACAAGCTATTGCGTTGTGCGATCGGCACTTCGGGATTGGAGCAGACGGCGTAATTTTTGCTCTGCCAGGACAAGAGGGTACTGATTACAGCATGCGGATCTTTAATGCTGATGGGTCAGAACCAGAAATGTGTGGCAATGGCATCCGGTGTTTAGCCCAGTTTGTGGCTGACTTAGAAGGTCAAACCAGTCAGACATCCAAATACCGAATTCATACTCTTGGTGGAATCATTACACCTGAGCTAATGGCTGACGGTCAAGTAAGAGTCGATATGGGGGTGCCGAAGCTGCTGGCGTCTGAAATTCCCACTACGCTATGCTCAGCTGATCAGAAAGTGATCGATCAGCCTTTAGAAGTGGCTGGTCAAACTTGGCAGATCACCTGCGTCAGCACGGGCAATCCTCACTGTATTACCTTTGTGGATAGTCTGGCAGATGTCCCGCTAGAAACCATTGGTCCTAAATTTGAACATCACCCAGCTTTCCCTCAGCGAATAAATACGGAATTTATTGAAGTGGTGCGGCCTGATTATCTGAAGATGCGGGTGTGGGAACGCGGTGCTGGAGTAACTCTAGCCTGTGGGACTGGCGCTTGTGCCTCATTGGTTGCTGGTGTTTTAACGGGAAGATGCGATCGCACGGCTGTGGTGGAGCTGCCCGGTGGCTGCTTGGAAATAGAATGGTCGTTAGATGACCAGCGACTTTATATGACAGGGCCAGCGGAGCGAGTTTTTACGGGTAAAACTGAGGTGAAGGATAGGTAATACCCACATTAATCTATAAGACTCATAGTTCTAAAAAAAGAGCTTAGGTTTGCGAACCTAGGCTCTCTGCATCTTTATGAACTTAATTTTCCTTAGCATTCCTGCCATGGATGCATAGATTGTAAACATAATTCTCAAAATTGGTGCATCCAATTGTCTTGGTGTGCTGACATCTCCGTTGAACCTGACGCAGGCGGTTGAATAAGCACTCTACATCTAATAATTTTGTAGCAGTCCCCTCTAGATTTTTAGAGCAAACGCAACTGAAAATTTGAATTCTCTACTGCCAATCCATTCTGCTCGCTACTTTTTCCGGACGTCACCTCAACTTTAGGTGACTCAAACCACACGGCCTCATCATCTGTCAATAGCTTTTGAGCTGCCTCCAGCATCGGGGTCATTATGTCTTTCAGATCTTCTCGATTGTTCAAGTATGTTTTCAATGCTTCCATTGGGTCGATGCTGTTACTCGCTCCCAATTCTGGCAAACGCGGTCGAGCCAGTTGACTGACCAATTCCGGTTGAATTGTGTAGCTGTGAGAGTCACTCAAGGCACGATGCAGTGACGCGCTATCAATCTGGTCCATTTGGTCCGAGCGGAGTTTGTAAATCAGCCGCACCACAGCATCCTGAATCGGTTTTTTCTCAATTGCTTTGTGTAACGCCGCTTGTGGGTCAGCCGCACTGCTCACATCCACCTCAACAGTACGGAAGGGACGGACTGGTAGGGGACAAAATTCCCACTGGACGCTGCCTCGCTCCAGTTGAATCATCACAAAGCCTTTATCTTCCTTTTCTTCACTGAAATCAACCCGCTCAATACTGCCTGGATAAATAATCGGCGGGTCGTTGGATTTGTTGAGGTTTTGGTGGCGATGGACATGTCCTAACGCTACGTAGTCAAAACAAGGTCGAGTCAGCAAAGCCAAGGGAATCGTGAAGCCTTTGCCCACTGCTAGGAGGCGTTCGGCTCCATAGGAGGCGTTGTCAACCATCAAATGACCAAGGAGAACAGTTGGCACGTCGGGATCAAGGCGACGAATTTCACCTTCAAAGGCGACTCGCAGGCGTTCAATCAACAGTTGACTGACTTCAGCTAAGGAGAGACCTTCAGTTTCTGGACGGGTCAACAGTGTGGAGCGAGTAAGCCAGGGTAGGGTAATAACTTGGATGGGACCGTTGTGGGTTTGGATGCGGTGGGTCGTGAAGCGATCGCCCACTACAAATCCGGGCACACCTAATGTACGGTATATACACAGACTCGCACCTCCTAGCCCTTGAGAGTGCTGGTCGTGATTGCCCACCAGCAGCACTGTGGGAATTTGAGCATCAATTAAGCGACGGAACTGGCTGGCGAAGGCTTCCTGCACAAACGGTGGCGGTGTGGCATCGGGGAACGCATCGCCACCAAATAAAACTAGGTCAACAGGCTCTGTGAGCGCTCGGTCAACGCAGCGCGACAGAGTCTTGACAAAATCCTCCAACCGTGTGTTCATTCCAGTCTCTGGATTGATTCGTCCGTGGGAGAAGCCACTTCCCATGTGAATGTCTGACAAGTGAAGGATTTTAATCATTTTTGTTTGTTGTCGGTGATTTGTTGTTCGTTAGTTAGTGGTTCGTTGTTTGTTGTTCACATGCTGACAATGACTAACAACCAATAACTAGTAACCAATAACTAACAACGAAGCTGTGACTTATTAAATGTGAATACCACATTCTGTTTTACCAGTTCCTCGCCACCGACCAGCGCGTTCGTCTTCGCCCTCGGCTACTGGTGTGGTAATTGGTTCATCACCAATGCTGGGATAACCCTGGTCATGTAAGGGATTGTAAATGACGCCGTGTTCGCTCACGTAGGCCCAAGTCTCTTTGCGTGTCCAGCTAGCTATAGGATTAACCTTCAGACGCTGCTTGCTGTCCAGTTCAAACACTGGCATGTAGGAGCGAGTTGTGGCTTGGTCTCGGCGACGACCAGTGATCCATGCTACTGTATCCAGTTCGTCTAAACTCCTTTGTAGAGGTTCGATTTTTGTCAAGTGGTGGAATTTAGCAATATCTTGATCCCAAAGTGCTTCACCATATTGAGCTGCAAAAGCTTCGCGTGTTTCTAGCTGTGAAATCTTGTAAATCTTCAGATCCAGGCTGTAAACCTGCTTGGCTTTAGCAACTAGCTCCAAGGTTTGGGGAAAATGGTGCAGAGTGTCGAGAAACACGACTGGGACTGAACGCTTGAGGTCGCGGTAGAGAATGTCTGTGATTACGAGATCATCAACATTAAAAGCGCTAGCCTGTACCAGTCCAGATGGAATGTTTTCCACACACCACGCCAAAATCTCCCTCGGATGGGCAGTATCAAACTTTTGGTTCAGGTCATCCAGGTTAAAAGCGGAGCGGACGTGAGATTCGACGAAGGTCATGTTGGTCTACTCAGTTTTTAATTGCAACATCAAGTAATTTTACCTTGAAAGCACATAAGCCGACTGGAAAAGGGGAGTCAGGCTAGAGGGGAGTCTCAGACCACAGGTGTGATAAAGCCATAACTGTGATTAGTGAAGCAAAATAGAGTCGGACATTAGAGAATCACTACCAATGCTTGACCCAGCTTTATGCGCTCAACCTACCAGTCAGTGGCTCGTTTGGAAGACAGTGGTTGGTACTTGGCTCGCAACACCTACCCTCGTAGTACTACCGCTTGCAGCTCTGATCCTACTGCCTTGGATAATTCCACGACTGCCTTGGAAGCGCCAATTGAGTGGCTTGGGAGCTGTTTTGCTATTGGTTTACTACATTGCTAGTCTACCTTTAACAATCGCTGTGGCTAACAAAGGGTTGGTGGCGTTTCTACCCATGGACCATGGTGTAGATGCAGATGCAATTGTTGTATTGGGTCGTGGTGAGGGGTTCAGAAATTCTCGAGTTGAAGTAGCTGCTGAACTCTGGAAAGCTCATCGGGCACCTTTGATCTTTGCTAGCGGTGTGGGAGATGCTCCTCCCATACTTCAACAACTTGAAGCAGCGGGCATTCCTCATGGAGCGCTATCAGACGAGAGCTGCTCTCGAACAACGGAGGAAAATGCCCTGTATACAGCAAAGCTGCTACAGCCACAGGGAGTTAAACGCATTGTTCTAGTCACCGATCCGCCTCACATGTTGCGATCGCTACTGACTTTCCGCAGTCTGGGGTTTACGGTGATTCCCCATGCAAGTCCCCTACCATCTGATTTGGGTCAGGGACAAAAAGCTATGATTGTGTTCTATGAGTATATGGGCTTAGTCAGCTACGGTTTACGAGGGCATTTCCTTCCCCAAGCACCTGAAGCGAAGCCTCTGGTCGCAATATCAAACCAGCTGCCGATTTAAGCTAGAATAAGCGACTCGCTGTAGCATTGCAGTGCCTCATTGAGTCGATGTCGGGTAAATTCTTGTATTCAAAAGCACAACTAAACTTAACACTCACTAACTACCCTAAGGAAGGTGTTGGTGAGAACGGTAACGTCTACTCTGATTAGGAATGGAACAGCGTATCAAGTCAGCGCAAGCTTGTACCTAGAACGTAAATATACAGCAAGCACAAGAGGTAATGGCTATGAACCAACCGCTCAGAGTGGAAAAGACGCTGACAATCAACAAACCAGCAGAGGAACTTTACCGCTTCTGGCACGACTTTGAAAACCTGCCGCGCTTCATGAAGCATCTAAAAGAAGTGAAGGTGTACGACAGTAAGCGCTCCCACTGGACGACTACTGGGCCGTTGGGTGGCAGTGTGGAATGGGATGCAGACATCATTGAAGACCGTGAGAACGAATTGATCGCCTGGAAATCGGCTGCGGGTGCAGACGTTGATAACTCTGGATCTGTTCAATTCAAGCCAGCACCAAACAATCTTGGGACTGAAGTGAAAGTGATCACAGAATACAATCCACCAGGCGGTGCGATCGCCGATGCCATTGCCAAACTCTTCGGCGAAGCCCCAGAACAGCAACTTGGAGATGATTTGCGCCGCTTCAAAATGATTGTGGAAGCTGGCGAAATTGCCACAACAGAAGGTCAACCAAAGGGTAAAGGTTAGAGATTACTATGAAAGCAGTTTGCTGGTACGGTACAAACGATGTGCGGGTCGAAACAGTTCCCGATCCCAAGATCATCAACCCGCGTGATGCCATTGTTAAGGTGACATCGACAACGATCTGCGGTTCTGATTTACACCTTTATGATGGCTATATCCCGACCATGCAGCCCGGAGACATTCTCGGCCACGAGTTCATGGGGGAAATTGTGGAGATTGGCAGTGAAGTTAAGCAACTGCAAAAGGGCGATCGCGTGGTGGTCTCATCGATGATCGGCTGCGGTCACTGCTTCTACTGCCAAGAGCAGCTGTGGTCACTGTGCGATAACTCTAATCCCAACGCTTGGATGCAGGAAAAGCTGTTTGGGTTTGGCACGTCGGGAATTTATGGCTATTCCCATTTGTTTGGCGGTTATGCTGGTGGCGATGCCGAATACGTGCGCGTTCCGTTCGCCGATCATGGCGCTATCAAAGTGCCCAAAGACATTCCCGATGAAAAACTGCTGCCGATCAGCGATGCCTTTCCCACAGGCTACATGGGAGCAGATTTGTGTGACATTCAGCCTGGAGATACTGTAGCAGTCTGGGGTTGCGGTCCGGTTGGACAATTCGCGATGCGTAGCGCCTATCTGTTGGGTGCCGAGCGCGTGATTGGGATTGATCGCTTTCCTGAACGCCTCCAGCTAGCGCAAGACTTCGCCAAAGCGGAGATTATCAATTACGAAGAAGTCGATGCGGGCGATGCTCTTAGAGAGATGACAGGTGGTCGCGGTCCTGATGCCTGTATCGATGCAGTGGGACTAGAAGCGCACGGCATGGGGATTGAAGGAGCATACGACGCAGCCAAACAGGCGGTACGGTTAGAAACTGATCGTCCCCACGTCCTGCGGCAAATGATTCTGGCTTGCCGCAAGGGTGGCACTCTATCAGTTATGGGTGTTTACGGTGGCTTCTTGGACAAGATGCCGCTGGGTGCTTTTATGAACAAAGGATTGACACTTAGAACGGGACAGATGCACGGTCAGAAGTATATGCCCCGACTGCTGGAGTATGTTGTGTCAGGCGAAGTCGATCCGTCTAATGTGTTTACACATCGCTTACCCCTAACAGAAGCGAAGCAGGGCTTTGACATGTTCAAGGACAAGAAGGACAACTGTATCAAAGTGCTGTTGCAACCCTGAAACAGTCAATAGCAATTAGCAACTAAGGAAAAACAATGAAAGCAGTTTGCTGGCACGGTGCCACCGATGTGCGGGTCGAAACTGTACCCGATCCAAAAATCATTAATCCGCGTGATGCTGTGGTGAAAATCACCTCAACGGCGATCTGCGGTTCCGACCTCCACCTTTATGACGGCTACAACCCCACGATGAAGCCAGGTGATATTCTGGGTCATGAATTCATGGGCGAGGTAGTCGAGCTAGGCACTTCTGTAAAGCATGTCAAGGTTGGCGATCGCGTTGTTGTCCCCTTTACGATCTCCTGCGGTAGCTGTTTCTTCTGCCAACGCGACCTGTGGTCACTGTGCGACAATTCCAACCCTAATGCTTGGATGGCGGAAAAACTCATGGGTCATTCCCCATCTGGTCTGTTCGGCTACTCCCACCTGACGGGTGGCTACGCTGGTGGTCAAGCTGAATATGCCCGTGTGCCCTTTGCCGATGTCGGGTTGTTTAAGATTCCGGATGGACTGACAGACGAACAGGTCCTGTTTCTAACGGATATTTTTCCCACCGGATATATGGGAGCGGAGAACTGCAATATCAAGCCCGGTCAGACTGTAGCTATCTGGGGCTGCGGGCCGGTTGGGCAGTTTGCGATCAAGAGTGCCTACATGCTGGGTGCTGGGCGAGTCATCGCGATCGACCGAGTCCCCGAACGTCTCCAGATGGCGAAAGAGCAATGTAATGCAGAAGTCCTCAACTATGAGGAAATTGAGGTAGGTGAAGCCCTCAAAGAAATGACTGGGGGGCGCGGTCCTGATGCCTGCATGGATGCTGTAGGTATGGAAGCCCACGGCACAGGCTTAGAGGGGTTCTATGACCAGGCAACGCAAGCCGTGCGCCTGCAAACAGACCGGCCAACTGCTCTCCGGCAGGCAATTGTGGCCTGTCGTAAAGGTGGAACTGTGTCAATTCCCGGTGTTTACAGCGGCTTTGTGGATAAGGTGCCAATGGGTGCTGCTATGAACAAAGCCTTGACCTTCACAACAGGGCAAACGCACATTCACCGATATTTGCGTCCGCTACTCGACCGCATTCAGAACGGTGAAATCGATCCATCTTTCGTCATCACTCATTGCCTGCCGCTAGAGCAAGCACCGCACGGCTATGAGATTTTCAAGAACAAGAAGGATAACTGTATCAAAGTAGTCCTCAAGCCATAGATTACAGTCGATCAAGGAGAGGCAAAAACCTATCCTGCATCTTGTCTATAATCATGCTTTGAAAATTATCTGGGTAAAGAGGTTCATCACCTCTTTGCCCATCGAGCTAATTACTATTGCTTGTCACCCGACCCTGGCTCACTGAGTTGACGATGTGCCTCGGCCTTGATCGTATCAGGCATGACCTTAGTTGCTGCGCCCTGAAGCTTTGTACTGAGCGAACCCGCAATAACAGCGTCTTTGCCTGCCATCAAGGCTTCAAAACCCTGCTTGGCAACCTCGGTTGGGTCATCCTTCTTACCCGCGCCAACTCTAGTATCATCCATCTCTGCACGGTGGAAGAAGTTCGTATCGGTTGGTCCAGGCATAAGCGCGGTAACTGTAACGCCTGTATCCTTCAACTCGTTACGCAGCGCCTCTGAGAAGGAGTGCAGAAACGCCTTGGAGGCCGCATAAACCGCCTCAAACGGGCCAGGCATGAGGGCGGCGATAGACGAAGTAAAGAGAATTCGGCCCTTGCCAAGCTCGACCATGTCCTTCACCACTCGTTTGGCAAGATGTACGGACGACACAACGTTTAGGTTGATCAGATTGAGTTCGTCCTTCAGGTCAGTCTCGCGGGCAAAGTCACCGCCGACACCGACACCTGCATTGATCGCGATCGCCTCTACTGGTTGATTAGTCGCTTTAATCTTGTCGTACAGCGTCTCGACACCGTTATAGGTGGCAAGATCGGCCTGTACTGTCTCCACCTTAGCACCCAGTCCTTCAAAGGTGCGGGCAGCTTCATCAATGCTTGGACCTGTGGCCGTAACCAAGAGGTCAAAGCCGTTTTGGGCGAACTGTTTGGCAAGCTCATAGCCGATACCATTGGAGGCACCAGTCACAACAGCTAGGGGTCGGATTACTGAACTCACGATCTTTTGCTCCTTTTCTACTTTGAATTACGCTGAACTTGACTTAGTAGGATGCTTGATAATTGAGAAAATCGGTGTAGCCTTCTCGATTAAACGAATACCAGGTAATTGGATCAGGTACTGGATTGAGAGGCCAGCCATTGCTAACCACTGGTCGCCCTCTGTTTTTAAGAGTCAGCCCTCCTAAATTAAAAGGACCAAACAAGGTGGCAGTTTGTGTTTGAGCAGTCATTCGTGTTCTAGTTTTACGTGTTTGCAGGTGTTCCTGTCTTTGCTGTCACTTTGCTCTAGAGATTTGAGGACAAAGGGACTGAAAACGCTACCTGTACTACACTAAACAAGGTCTGAGGCGATCGCGTCCTACTATAGAGGTAGTCAACATGACTGTA
>CAXUIV010000048.1:0-14135 GCA_964250875.1 uncultured bacterium | reverse complement strand
CCCATTTCTGCTCTAGGTTGAACTTGCTACGTTTTTTGGAGCGTTCTAGTGCTCCATCAATTTCCCTCACTTCGCGATCCAGACTTAACGGCGTCGAGTTAAGCGGATTGGCTGCCAAGAACAAGATGGTCCTCTTCTTTTTTGTCGTTGAAGTAATCATTCGCACGGGCCGTTGCTGGAAAGCAGATAACTCACTATAAAAGATATCTCAGTAATACCTGGACACTATTCCAATTGTGGCAATATATTTAAGGACATTTAGCTCTCCTTCTAAGAGTTTCAAGCTACTAAATGGAGCAAATTGCGACTCAGTACATCTCTTTAGTAACAAAGGTTGTTGGCATTTTGCTGAATAAAAGTTAAGCAATAAGCGCTTTTCTTCTACATTCTTAGTAGTCGTAAGCAATATCACTTATGCACTCCAACAAAAAACTTAATCCATCCCGCAATCACCAACGCCAACTCACAGATACAGACAATACACCTGTCCGCGTTAACCATACACAATTAGTAAACTAAAGGAGGGAAGGGTTACGTCGGGTTTGAGCTAGGGAGATCTCTTTTGCTACCTGGCAATAAATCAGACATCCCAGCCCTGAGCCGTGCAGGTGACACTTTTCTCCACACACAAACAAAACCTCGTCTACTCATTCAAGGTGAGGGATTGCACTGCAAGTGGTTACACAAATCTTTATATAAGCAAAAATCATTTAAAAAGCTAGAACCCTGATTCTGTCGTGGGAGTTGAGGGGAAGCGATTGATAAGCTTTTCGTAACTGCTCCGCCTTACCCTGCCACTCGCACGGACTCATCAGGGTTTGAGCTGGTTACTTGACGAAAGTGTAGTTTCGTCAAGTAGGATTGATTCTGGTGAAGAGAAGGCACTCAGAGTGAAAATCGACGGCAACGGGCAGGCTAAGATTTTAAACCAAAACGAGATCCGGTTACTGTTCGTGGAGGGATTAACCACACCAAGAGACCGGGCGCTATTTGGCGTCCTGCTCTACTGCGGTTGCCGGGTAAGCGAGGCCCTGGCACTCACGACCGACGACTTTCGGGGTGGGGTTGTGACGTTGAAGAAGGGCACGACTAAGGGCAGAGCTGGCACGAGGTCTATCCCCCTGCACCCAGAACTCAAAGCACTGCTAGAAGTTTACAACCCGAAGCCCGGTTTGCTCTTTCCCGGTGGCCACGGGAGAGGGCGGCTGACCCGCGCTGCTGCCGACCTCATCCTCAAATCAGCCTGTCAACGTGCAGGGTTAGTCGGGGTCAGTACCCACTCGTTTAGAAGAACTGCCTTAACCAACCTCTCTAACAACGGCATCCCGCTTCGAGTGATCCAGGAAATATCGGGACATAGTTCGCTCCAGACCTTACAGCGGTATCTAGAGGTGGCCCCTGAGCAGACCGTCGCGGCGATCACTTCCCTCAGTTTCTAACCACCTCCTAGGTTGAGTTGCTGCGAGAAGTATCGCTATGGAGTCAGCCATCTTTGTACTGCTTACAAGTAGCAGTGGACCACGAAACCATGCTAAACCTGAAAGCTAATCCTACGGGCTTTTGTGTAGTATTAATTCAGCTGGTAGCAACGATTTTAAATGCAGGATCAGGTTTCAGTCTATTGTTTTCTGCTCATCCATTCTCTGGCAAACACTGACCACGACCGTTATACTGCTTGTAGCTCCTAGCCAAGACAGTAGCTACACATCTTTTATGCACGTATAGTGTTTAATTGAATGATATTCTCAAATCTAGACGTGGCTAGTCGTTTAGAGATACTAAAGATGAGTAATAACGGATCACTACTAACAGATAGAGAATTAAAAGAATTAGAAAACCGCCTCATCCAGGAAGCAACAACTTTTGTTGATGGGCTTGCAAGAGAAGGAGAACGGGCAGCAGTTGTTTTAGGTGCTGCTAGATTAGATGTTGCACTGGAAAGAGTTTTGAAGAGGTTGATGCATTATAATCCAGGTGGCTCAGATAATCTCTTTGAGCCTGATCGTCCACTAGGTTCATTCTCCGCCAAAATAGCTCTTTCTTATCGTCTTGGTGCAATTGACACGAATTTTGAACATGCTCTACAGATGCTAAGGAAAATTCGCAACTCTTTTGCTCATTCAGCTACTATCTCAAATCTTTCTGAACCACCACATAGCGATCAACTGAGGGAATTAGTTAAGGACGTGAGAAAAGATGGGGACACTTTTGATACAGTGGTAGAGCATCTAAAAGAGGCTGGTTTTTCTGAAAAGTTAGCAGATTTTTGTGGTTCGGTTTTAGTTTTATTGATGAAATTAGAGATGGTTGAAGAAGTTAGTATTCAGTTGAAACCAATTAGGGTAGCAAAGCTTGAAAAGTTAGATTAAGCATCTTGAGAAGTGCTTCCTGATGCAGTAAGTAGGTGGGGTGCCTAAGCTAGGGAGTCACCCACTTAGTGATGTAGGCAACAACCTGGGCATCTGCCGGGATAAGAAATAGGACTGTGGACGGCTGGTGAATGCCGATGGCAATAGAAGCACCGATGGCAGCAGCTAGGGCAATGTCAGGGCGTTTGACGTGGAAACTCATTTTGGCCTCGTGATAAGTGGTCTACTCTATGGCGTCAATCCACTAACCTCTTTAGCCATGAAGAAGCCACAGGTGAATGAACACCTGTGGCAAGTCGGTTGATTGAACGGCTCGGTTTACTTGTCCTTCCCTTGCTGATTGATGTACACAATCAGAATCGCTCCATTCATCTGGATAAGCGATGGAACTGTATCAGGTTGAGACAAGCCAACAGGAATAGAACCAAGAACAGCAACAGCAACAGCGCGATCAGCACGGGTCAGATGAGGGAATCTCATTTTCAACTTCAGATTGGATACTTTATAGGTTTCCGTATCGCTCAGAAAAAAATGCCAAAGGCTGAGCGGATGTCTACCTGTGGTATGCAAACTGATTGAAAGTAGTCCGGTTTACGTAGATCTCTTTATGAGAAGTTCCTGAATGATCGCCACCAGCTTCAGAACATCGCCGTCTTAATTAATGGTTTGGTTATAGCCACTCGCATTATTGAGAGAATTGAATCGGGTAATCCAGTAGGCTTCTTGTCTGTCTAGCAAATCTGGTGAAACTGCCTCAAGCACCTCAGTAACAAAATTAGCTGGTCCAAATCTATTCCAGTCGCCTTGAAGTGCTGAATTGGAATGATTGCCACCACGTAGCTCTGACATGTGTTTGAGAAGGCGAAGTTGGATGTTAACTGATTGTCCAACATAGACCTTGCCATTTATCAAATTTCTGATAACATAGATTCCAGAGAAATTTGCCCCTGTAACAACCATGTTCTAACTCCTGCTTTTTACGACCCAGTTCCAATCATTCCAGATCGCCGAGGGACTGGGCCTGCGTAAAAACACTAGATTTTACTGGAATGAATGCGGGTGGCATCAGTGGTAACTCGTATTCAGGTGTGAAAATACTAGAAGGGCACATAATAGACCTATGTCTCTAATCATTGCTGGTACTGAACATAGGTACAATAAGTCCGGAGTCCGGACTAGGCATCCAACTACTTTATCTCCACCGTTGCGCTGGCATCATTGCCAAACACATCAACCAGGCGCACGGCGATCATGCGTTTCCCTGCTGGCAGTTCTAAACTGTCTGCGAGCGTTGGCACAATGCCTACTCGTTTGCCATTACCTCGAATTGCCTG
This sequence comes from uncultured bacterium, assembly GCA_964250875.1. Lineage (GTDB taxonomy): Bacteria > Cyanobacteriota > Cyanobacteriia > Cyanobacteriales > Chroococcidiopsidaceae > CAXUIV01. The sequence continues at coordinate 10,432 of CAXUIV010000048.1, read as the reverse complement.
CCAGGTAGAACGAAAAGTTACGCCGTCATAGTCCCAGTCCACTGCCCAATAGTCGATGAGTGCAGCAAAGTTATTTTTAATGGCTTTGCGTAGCTCTACTTGCTGTTTCTCGCTAACTGGAAAACTCATTAAAACATAGCGTTCAATGCCAATGCTGATGACAACGTTGCCATTTCCAGTATCTCTAATTTCTGGTCTGCTGACTTTAACATAGGGTTTTTCGTAGAAAGTAATTTTGTCTCTCAAACCATCAAGTTCAGCTTCGTTTTTTGCTTCGCGCAGATAGTTGTAAATTTCTGGGGGAATAGTCAGAGATTGAACCGCTACGCGAGCAGGAGTTTTTAATGCTTTCGTCTGACTTTCCAATTCCGTGCTGTAGTTGTAGTCGTAATCCCACGCCAGCACAGTCAATTTTTTGTAGCCAGTTCCATCAAGAATCTGAGCATCTTGAGCCAGTTCAACGACCTTTTTTGCTGTAACTGGGCGATCAGGGTAGCCAACGTACACTAATTCAGGATCGGCATTGTCGAACGTGCGGACTCCGAGATCAGAGCGATCACTACGGGGTTCGGCTCCATACAACTTGAGCATAATTCGTTGCATCTCTCCGATTTTTGAACCAGAGAGATAAATCATGTGGCGTTGGTAATTGCCGATATTTTCTAGCAAAAAAGGCTTTGCAGCTTCGTTCACCATACGGTTTCGACTAACTTGTAAACCCACTTTGTCTAAATTGCAGCCGATCCAACGTCGATTAAGACGTTCAGCCACTGCCATAGTAGTTCCACTACCACAGAAAAAATCTGCAACGAGGTCGCTTTCATTAGAGGAAACTCTAAGAATCCGCTCAAGAAGTGGTTCAGGCTTCTGTGTAGGATAACCAAGTCGTTCTGCTGATTGGGAACTCAAAACCGAAATTTCATCCCACATAGTTTGTAGAGGAACACCAGGCATCTCATCTAAATAACGCTTGTAACGAGGGACTGTTCCGGGTTTTGTTTGAATAATGCGACCTTCAACTATCAGTTGTTCCATTCTTTCTTTGCTATACCGCCAATGCCGTTTAACACCCATAACCTCATAGAAAGGATTACCTTTACCTGCACCACCCGGACCTGTAATGTTGTCCAATTGATATTTACGTCCGTTAGAATCTGTGTGTTTATAAAACTTTTCTATATAGTCTTGCGTGTATTGAGTATACTGAGTATTGAATGTATATTTTTCAGCATCTCTAACATAGAAAAGAATCACGTCAGATATATTTCCATAAGCTTTTCGCCCTTGCTCACCATCACTATGAGCAGTAGTTCTTTTCCAAGAAATTTCATTTGTGAAGTTTTCAATGCCAAAGATTTCATCCAGTATTGTTTTCACATAATGTGAAACATGCCAGTCTAAATGAACATAAATACTCCCTGTATTGCTAAGAAGTCTTTTCATCAGTTGAAGTCTTGGATAAAGCATGTCTAAGTAGGAGTCTAATCCTCCTTCCCAAGTGTCTGTATAGGCAAGACGCTCAAGAATGCTGGCTTCTTTTTCTACTTGAGTCCCTTCAATTTTCATTTCAAATGAGTAATCAGCAGAACTTTGAAAGGGAGGATCGATGTAAATTAAATCAATTTTGCCAGCATACCCTCGAGCCAAAAGTGCTTGCATTGCCAGCAGATTGTCACCCCAAATAAGACGGTTCATTTTTGATTTATCAATTTCTGTTCCTGCAAGCGGCAATTCCCCTATCTGTCCTGGAAATGGTGAAGTTACGCCAGATTGCGCCATTGACACCAGGGGCAGATCGAACGTTCCTTGAGCTTCTTTTGGATTGGGGATTACAATCTCAGCAGTTTGAAATTCGATGTCTCTGGGGTTGGGGGCACGTTTCGGCTTGGTATCCCATACCAATTTTGCTGAGTCTTTGCGGCGGCGGTTAGTAGGTTCAGTCATTGCAATGGAGGCTTTAGTTAGATTTTTCTTCTGAAGAGCGGACATCTGTTTGATAACGGGCAATAGAGATGATTAGCTGTAGCCCTTTTTGAACTTCTTTTGGAATCTCATAGTTCAACAGCTTTATGGCTTCATCGTGAATTGCGCTCAAAGCTTCGGTTAGTTGTTTTTCGTTCATAGTCTTTCTCACTTTTAGGGGTTTCAGAGAGACAAACCTAATTCACCATATAGCCCTGCGACCAAGGCTTCTCGTTCTTGCCGCATAATTGGCAGCAGAGCGTTAAAGGATGCCCCATCGTTGGCATCGAACACGCTCTGCTTCAGGATCAAGTATTCCCATTGCTGCGGCTGCTCCCGCAGTGGCTTGACGGTAGAAGCTGCTTTACACCATGCAACAGCCGATTGAGCCTTGAGAGCCGTACTGGAATCAGTAATTAGATGATCGCCCTTTGTCTCAAACAGAAACATCCGATCTGCTGTCTTCACTAAGAAATCAGGCTCATACTTACGCTGAATGCCACGATCGTCACGCCATGCGACCACCAAATCATGTTTGCGATCGAGCTTAGAAAATGCCAGAACTTCAGGTGATGGATTCAGCAGTTTGGCAATGACTTTGCGCTCAAAGCCGCCTTTAACACTCTGTACAGCTTGATAGGGGTAGATGCAGCGTTGGACAGCAACCATGTTTTTCTGTCGCATGAGGAGGCGAGAAACATCAGAGAGTGATCGCCACACTGCACCCGGCTGGTACTGCAAATCTCCAGTAGCCCGCACGATTGCGGAACGGATTTGCTTTTCAATGAAGTCAACCACTTGCTGGGACTGAAGGACTTGATAATTTTCAGGTTCAGCAAAGTCAATCTGCTGAGCGAAAAGTCGGCGGGTCACGTACTCGTCAATCAGCGCCATGATTTCGGCATTGAGCGCTGTGAGATGATTCATCTTACTAGACTGAGTGACGGAGCGGGAAAGCTGCTGAAGGAAAAAATTGTAGTCAAAGTAGTCATTTTGGAGAAACCAGCTTTTCGCTTTCGTCTCGGTTTCAACATGAACATCAGTAATAATCGTTTTTGCGATGAGGGGCTGAAGTATTGAGAACCTCACGGGGTAGTGACCCAGGGCATCGACATCGATTTCAGCCAGGTTAGGAACTGGAGTTTGATCGAAGATTTGTACTGCCCAAGCCAAATCGTATTTAGGAATGCGGGTAACATCGGCATCAACTGCAATCAAGTCACCAGCAGCATTCTGACCAGAGCTATCGCCCGATCCAATGACGTGCCCTTGAGCAGTCAGGTAATTCTCGTAAAAATCCTTGAATTTGGGGTGTTCGACTAAAAACAGGCAGTCAAAAGCGTTGCTGGGCTGCTCTCTATTTAGTAGTGCATCCCTCGCTTCACGTTTGAGTTCTTGGATCTGGTCATACTCTGGCTTGTAAGCGGGGAACATCAGGCGCAAACCTCGCCCTACTACCTGTTCCAACAGTAAATCAGCTTCACTAGCTCGGAGCATGACGATCACAGCGATATTATGACGGTCAAACCCTTCTCGCACTGATAGGACTGAGACGACTACTTTTAACGGGTTAGTGTCATCGTCAATATCATCCAGTCGTGCTGATGCCGCTTTGTATTCTACATCTTTTAGATTGGAATGGTAGACCACTACGCGATCACCGTCGTAATAGTTGCCATCTTCATCAGGCAAAGTGTAGAGGTGTTCACCAACCAGATTAGCGACTTCGGTTTCCTCAGCCAATACCAACATCACAGGCTTTCTATGAATGCCCTTTTCCTGGAATTCTTGGGTCAACTGCTCCAGCTTGGACTTGCCAATTTCCAGCATGATTTTTTGACCTCTTGATAACCCAACGATCTCACCGCGCTTTTTGCCTTCGTTAGGTTTGGTGCGTTCAGCTCTAAAGTCAAGGTCTTGCAGATTAGCGCCCTGGCGCTGCTCAAGGAAGAGTTGCTTCACCAACATATCAGCTGAAGCTTGAGCTAGATCGTAGTCATAAACGATGTGGGGGAAGAAATCTTTCTTGTCGCCACTGCCAAAAAACGGGGTAGCAGAAAAATCGATTTGCTGAAATACTCGGTAGTCAGCCTCAGCGTGACGCTCTGACTGCCGTTGGTGTAGGAAACTCATGAACCGTCGCCAGATCAGTTCTTCATCTTTATTGGTTGTAGGGTTGGGGCGTTTACTGGCATGGACGTGATGAGCTTCATCATTGAGAACACACAGATCTGGATACTCGGTCAGCAGGTCAGCTAGAATTTCAGCCTTTGGGATTTCTTCACGCTCTCCCAATAAATCCTCCCATAGGCTCGGCTCCTCATTGCCAAAACGAAATTGCTGCCAGTTTGTGACCATGATGAAGGAGGCATCAGTGAGGGTCAGATTTTCTCGAAAATCACTGGGCTGATAAAGCTCGAAATAGAAGCGATCGCGCCAACGAATTCCCGGTGGAATGAACAGGGGTTGACTCAAGTCAAACTGAAGCGATGCCAAAATCCGTTTCTGCACTTCTCGACCAGGGGTGACGATCAGAAAGCGGCTGGTGAATAAGCCTGGGCGATCATCATTAAGTGAATTGAAGTAATTCCAAACCATCAGAGCATTCAGCACCCAGGTCTTACCGCTTCCCGTTGCCATTTTTAGGCAGTATTTGGGAAAGGTAATTGGGTTCAGTTCGTCTTGCAGGGGCTTGGAACGGGTTGCTTCTTGCACTCTGGGATGATCGCTTGAAAACTGCTGGTAAAGCTGAAAGGGATTCTGAATTCCTAAAATTTCATGGCAGTAAATGATGGTTTCGATCGCTTGTTGCTGGCACAGGTGAAATTTAGGTCCGTCGCGGTCTTCTTCAAACCAGTACGTTAAAAGACTCGTAGTTGTTTGGGTCACACCATGCCAGCCAGTATTACGCCAGCCTTCGACTTCGCCTTGAAGCATGGTAGGGATGAGAAGACCGATCGTGCTGGGTGGTTTTTTAACTGGCATGGGCGTTGTGTGATCAAAGGGTTAATTCCAGTATTCACACTGAATCGAAATAAATCACGATCAAATAGTCAATTTATGTACTGACTCCAAAGACAAAACCATTGCTAGCTTACATATGTGACCAACTTTGACCAAAGAAACAAGTGTTTAATTGGCAGATTTTACCCTTTTCTGTATTACTGTAATTCTGTATATAAGTAAATCTGTACTCCAATGATTATTTCTGTACAGAATCAGAAGGGTGGAGTGGGTAAAAGTACTCTGTCTACTCACATTGCCCATGCTCTAGTGCTTAAAGGTAGCCGAGTGCTACTTGTTGATGCTGACCCACAAGGATCGGCACGGGACTGGGCAGCAGCCAGAGACAGTCAGCCCCCATTTAGTGTAGTGGGTCTTGATCGCCCAACGATTCACCGCGACCTACCTGAAATGTCCAAGGGCTACGACCATGTTGTCATTGATGGTCCTCCTAGGGTGAGCGACCTAGCTAGGAGTGCGATTATCGCCGCTGACCTGGTACTCATCCCCGTACAGCCCAGTCCCTACGATGTGTGGGCAGCAGATGCAATCATTAAAATAATTCAGGAGGCGATCGTATTTAAAGAAAACCTGAAATCTGTATTTGTAATTAATCGTAAAATTGTAAATACTGCGATCGGTCGGGACGTAGTTGAGGCATTAGCTCAATACCCTTACCCGGTCCTGAAATCAACCGTTAGCCAGCGAGTCAGCTTCGCGGAGTCTGCGGCCACCGGCTGTACAGTTTTCGAGACCGCTCCTGGTAGTGCAGCAGCGAAAGAAGTAAAGGCACTAACAGCTGAACTATTGAAAGTGGGGGCTAGATGATGGCAGGTAAAAAGGTCAACATTGGCAAAAAACCGGGCAGCTCCGACACTCCCACAGAGCTAGATCAATGGGTGGCCACCCGTGATACACAACCTGAAACAATCTCTAAAAATGAAAAGGAAATTAAGATGAAACGATTAACCCTGGACATTCCTGAAGAACTGCACAAAGCAATTAAACGAAAGTCAGTTGATGAAGGAGTTCCAATGGTCGAAATGCTGCGAACTCTGTTAGAACAACATTATCTGTAATTCTGTAAATCTGTAAACACAGAAACACTAATCGAAGTGAGATGAACTGATGACTAAAATACTCAAGCCTCAAGATGGTAGTGACTCAGTTCCCGACGAGCTGCTGGCAGAAATAGCGCAGCTGCTGGCCGGTCCTGACGGAGCAGCCCACAAGACTGTTGACGGCTGGACATATAGCAAGCCAACCCCGCCACCAATCGACGGCGGCACAGTGCGGCCAACTAACCCAACAAAGAAGCCCTGACTTAGAGCCAGGGCACCAATGAAAAACGTCTCCGCCGCTATTTGATTAACGACCTTTGAATTCTAGCGAGGGAGTCAATGAGCGATTGCCTCTACTCCCCGGCTAGCTGCTTGTCTGCGGACATGGCTGCTTGAACTGCCAACTCATCAGCTCGATTATTCAAAGGGTCGCTGGCGTGCCCTTTTACCCAAACCCACTCAACTTTGTGTATTTGACTTAACTTGTCTAACTCAGCCCACAAGTCTTTGTTGGCTTTTCTTTTCCAACCCAAACTCATCGTGTTGACTAGAAGCTGGCTATCGCTATGAAGTTTGACACAGCAGGGTTCTTTAAGAGCTTTTAAGGCTTCAATGGCGGCTTGCATTTCCATACGGTTGTTTGTGGTGCTTGGATCACCTCCAAGAATTTCTTTCTCGGCCAGCTCACCATTCCCTTTCGTATATTGCAGAACTGCTGCCCAACCCCCAGCACCACCAGGGTTTTTTAAACAAGCACCATCTGTATAAATGATTACTGTACGCTTAGGAGTTGGAGTATCTAGAGCTGTTGAGAAAAGTTCCTCCTCCTGCTTGGTGTAGTTCTTACGTCGTTTCGCCATTCGGTTTTTTACAGAACAGGTGTCCACTACTATAGTTCACGATTAATAGATGGTCGCCCGTCAAATTCTCTCTACTGCTGAGTAAGCTAAGAAACGCCGTGACTCTGCTGTAGTGCCGTAAATTCATGCCCTGGTGCCGTAGATTCCATGAGTGAGTGCCGTGGCTACGGCACCGACTGTGTAAGGGATGCCGTGATTCTGCCGCGAATTCATGCCATGGTGCCGTGGTTATGCCGTAGTCCTTTTGAAGGGTTTATAAGACCCCTAATCTCACGGCACCACGGCAGATTCAATCCCAATTGCACCTAGTCCAACTCTCCTTCCCGTCAAACACCAGCTCTCCAGCCTCAACTAACTGGTCTAACCCTTTGTACAGATGAACATCTGTAAAACTGGTTAGTCTGTCGGCTTTCTTCAAATCTCTAATCGTTTTAGGCGATCGGTTCTTGACTGACTCAAAGTAAGCCAGGATGCATTTTGCTACCTCGGTTAGCGGGTAATCGCTCTCAATTCGAGACTCAACCTCTTTCTCAATTGGGTCATTAAGCAATGGAGTGGCAGTAACTGGACAGTCTTGTTTTGGGCGAGGTATGTCGTAGTCTACTAGTGGTTGCCAGTCCCCACAGGCGACAGAGACAACACGGGCAACCTGATGGCGACTGCAATACGATTTGAGTTCGTCGGAGGGTGGCTTTGTGGGTGCAAGTTTGTTAGATTTAGCCCCCTCAAAAACTCCTCCATTCCAGGCAGACAAGTTAGCGACAAATACTGCTGTACAGACGGACATTGAAGCTTTACTCAACCCCATTTCTCCAACTGCTCCCATAGGGGAGAGTCCCCATAGACCAATCCCCGCAGCCTTACCACCGCTAGCATTAGCGTTAATCGCTTGGGTTAGCTTGCCAAAAAAGCGCTGAGCAGTTGGGTTGCCGTCGATGTATTTATTTCCTGTCGCCGCCGCGTGGTGTAGGGTTAGTTCGTCCGCGATAAACAGTTTCGGTTGCTGACGGCTACTTGGCAGTGCTAAAAAATCGTCAAGCAAGGTCTCGAACTGTTCATAAGCAATTGAGATTGTATAAGAGTCAGTTTCGTTGAGTAATGGCAGTCTTAGGATGCGATCACACCAGTCAAACAGTAGTCTTTCGTCATTAGCCCCATCTGACCGAAAAACGGGCGTGACGTAAAACGCAGTCAAGTGATCGCCATAATCTTCCCGGTATTGTCGCCCCAGTTGGTCTGCTGTAGTGGTTTTGCCCGACTGCGATGGCCCGATCCAAAGTACTGACTCAACGTAGCCACTAGTGGCGATGTTTCGCACATCATAGCGACGAGGCTCAACAGCATTATTTGAAAGGGCAGATTGCAAAGCCGATCGGGTAATTGTTAGTGCATTTGCTAACGCCTTCCCCACTGGAGCATCCTCTAGAGGCTTTGCAGTTACATCAATTGTGGTTGTAGCTGTAGTTGTAGGTGGTTGTAGCAATGTTTTGAGGTCAATCGGTTCGGTCGATTCGCCGCACAACTCTAGGTATTCTTCAGCTGCCGTTGATAGCTGTTGACCGTCATGTAGTGCTGCTTTGATCTCTGTTAAAACTTCGTCTCGCCCTCTTAACCGGGTTAGGGCGATTAGTTCAGTCTCGGCTAAGACGTGAGCAAAAATCCCTGTATCTCTGATGTATGCAGCATTCCGCCCCTGTTGGTTCGCCTGTCGGCCTGCGCGTAAGAGCAGCGCTCCTGCAACGGCTACAGCAGGCACAAGGCCAACGGGCGATAAGACGAAGAACGCGCCAGCAGCACAGAATAGCAGCAGCCCCGATGACGTGAAAACCTTACCGTGAGCCGATTTTTCGAGATTGGCTATTTTTTCGTACTGGTCAATCTGGCTAGCTTGAGCTTGAGCTTGTGTCATAGTACCTCCTGATGAAAGAGGGGAGGTAAACTCTCCCCAGAACGACTGAGACGCTTACGCTGGCTTTGCTGCGGCTCCACGACGGTGCGAACAAATCCACTGCCAGACAACGAGTATCAAAATCAGCACCACCTCGAACGCGAACAGCATAATCAACAACTTGACCAGCATCGGACGGTTGATTGTACTCCAGCGACCAATCGAAATAGCGGATATAAATTTATCGACACTGGCAGCAGGTGGATAGATCGACCAACCCACAATCGCGTCAAACGTATAGGCACCGAGCGCCAGCAGCACTGCCCACCGGACAAAAAAGTAGGGGATGCCCTTTAGTCGCTTGGCAATAGAGCGATCGCGGTAATCCTTGTATGAGCTGATCGCCCCAACCTCTGACTCAATCTTTTTCGACTCTTTGAGCGCTCCCTTGAGAGCTAACTCATCAAACAGGATTACAATCCACAGACACTCTAAAGTCTGGACCACAGCCCATAGGAATGTGCCGATTCCGAACTGAATGCCGCCCATCGCAGTTACCAGGGCAAAAATGCAAATCATTGATACAGGTCGCCATCCGCCTTGGTTGTGAGCCAGTACTAGCGCCCCGATGATTGCTGCCCAAAATAGGGCAGATTTAATGCTAGAGGCAAACCCACCAATTAGCGGGATTTTGCCAATGATGTCGCTCGGTAAGGATATTGTGCCAACAAGCTGGTCTGCCAGGATTTTGTACGGCTGAATGTTAATCCAGGCGATCGCGGTCAGCAGGATTAACAAGCCGATCAACAAGAGCCACGCCAGGGCCTCCATTAGTGAGCCGTTGTTAGATTGATATGATCTCTGCATTTCTTTAGCCCTCTGTATATTGCTGTGATTAGAGGTTAGGTACGTAGTATTTAGCACCCACAAACTTTTTAAGCGCAGCGCGAATTACCTGCTGGTTGCCTGTGAAAGCCATTTCGCCACAGACCGGAGTATGAGTTGAGGTGTCGCCGCGAACGATTTTGCAGGTATTTCCGAAAGCATCTGCGGCGATGGTGCCAGCAGGTAAAGGCACCCGACGAGCGTAGTCCATCACCGGCTGTCCCTCCGACAGGGTAGTGTAGGTATCGCGGTGATTAGACGCCACTACGATTACTGCACCGTCTTTGTATCGTTGTTCAGCGATTGCAGCCATTTCCTTTTTGGTGTCCTCCGAAATCTGAAGCTCCTCAACCTGCTTATCCGACTTAGCGATCGCCTCCCGCTGAGCGCTTTGGTCGGCAACCATACGGTTTACAGCGCCGACATTACACGCTAGATAAATGCCGCCAATTGCTACAAGGGTTGACTCAACTGGGTTGCGGCGAATGATTTTAGGTAGGGCCATCATTTTTGTCCTCGGCTACTGATTACTTCGTGTAAAAACGGAATGAGACCGAATCGAGATTCTTTTGACAGCTGCGAGACACTGGCGACCGCCTCCCCAGTCCCTGCACCACCAGCGCAGTAAAGCAGAAGTCTTTGCAGTTCGTCACTTGGGAGGTTTTCAAAATAGCTACCGAACTGGGATTCGACACCTGCAAGGATTTGGTGGTCTGGGTGTGTTGAACAGCATGAAACCCAGTAACCAAGAGGGTTTGGATAGCTCATGGTTG
>CAXUIV010000047.1:0-14188 GCA_964250875.1 uncultured bacterium | reverse complement strand
CCAGGGCCTCAACCAAAAGCGGTAGAGTGATTTCACCCTCGTCCAAAACCAGAAAATCTACCCCCTCTGCTTGCGCTGCTTCCGGGACAGACGTGAGATAAGGCCCACCTGCGGCTACTAGCTTGCCGTGCCGCTTCGCCTCACGGATCAGGTGCAGCATGTCAGGTTTCTGCACAATCATGCCTGAGAGAATAACGAGATCTGCCCAAGCCCAATCCGCTTCAGTTTCAAACCGCACATTGCGGTCTACCAAACGGAATTCCCAGGTTTGGGGCAGGATAGCTGCAACTGTAATCATGCCCAGAGGCGGAAGCGCAACTTTACGTCCGATCAGTTCTACCGCTTTGTCAAAAGACCAAAAAGATTTAGGAAATAGGGGATAGAGAAGTAAAACTCGCATTTTCCGCTTCGAACCTCTGTTTTATTTTTAATTCTTCACTAATGTCTGTGGTATGACTTCTTCTGCCTGAAACTCAGCCAGTTGGACTTCAATTTGATCGCGCACAATCTGGCGATATTCTAAGAAATGCTCGCCGAAAGCGCAGGTTGCGAGGTAAAGCTTCCAGACTTTGGGGTTGTGTTGAAGAATGCTGAATAGATATTGCCAAAACTTCCAGCGGGTTTTGCGTCTCATGCCTTGACGCCAGCAAAGCACTGGGATGGCTTTCAGTTCTGCCCACCGCAACATCCGGGATGGAGCTTTGCATCTAGGGGCACCCATATTCATGAAGTGGCGATAGGTACGGTCCAAGTAGCGTTCGGCATCGTACAGCTCCCAGAATGCCTCGATGTATTCTCTGGCAATGTCCTCTATCGGTCGGGTGGGAACGAAGTTCATCAGGGTCGTCTGATTGAGATTGCTGTCCTTGCCCACCAATCGCCCTTCTTTCTCTAGTCGATGCCAGAGAGCAGTATCGGGTAGGGCTTGCAGCATGGAGAACGTCGTCATCGGAATCGCCGTTTGCTCGATGAATTGAACAATGCGATCGCCTGCCCCGGCTTTTTCGCCATCGAAGCCAATGATGAAGCCTGCCATAATTCGCAAGCCCACCCGCGTGATTTTTTCCATTGCCTCAGCCAATGAACTCCGCGTGTTCTGGAATTTCTTTGTGAGGGCGAGGCTAGCTTCATCTGGAGTTTCTATTCCCAAAAACACTGAGATGAAGTTGCACTCCATCATCAGATCCATCAGTTCTGGGTCGTCAGCTAGATCCACTGATGCTTCTGTGGTGAATCGGAAGGGATACTTATGTTCAGCCATCCAGACCTTCAACTCTTTCAGCAACAGCTTGACGTTGCGCTTGTTGCCGATGAAGTTGTCGTCCACCATAAACACACCGCCCCGCCACCCCAATTTTTCCAGGTAATCTAGCTCTGCCAATAGTTGAGCGGGGTTTTTGGTGCGGGGTTTACGACCGTAGAGGACAATAATGTCACAGAATTCGCATTGAAAGGGGCAACCCCTAGAAAACTGAACTGACATCATTTCGTAAGCGCCAAACTCCAGTAAGTCGAAGCGCGGCACTGGCGTTTGGGTCACATCTGGTTTGTCGCCTGTCGCCCGGAAAATTCCGTAGCGATCGCCCCGCTCTATCGCTGCCACAAACATGGGCAGCGTGATTTCCCCTTCATCTAAAACGAGATAATCTGCGCCTGCGGCTGTTGCTTCATGTGGTAAAGCCGTTGAGTAGGGACCTCCCACTGCCACGCTTTTCCCCCGCCTTTTAGCCTCCTGAATCAGGTTAAGGAAATCCTCTTTTTGCACAATCATGGCTGAGAGGATAATCACTTCTGCCCACTTCCACTCGGCCTCTGTTATGGATCGAACGTTGCAATCAACAAGCTTGAATTCCCATTCCTGAGGCAATATTGCTGCTACCGTCACCAAGCTTAAAGGCGGTAGGAGAGATTTACGATTTATGAGGGCTAATGCTTTATCAAAAGACCAGAAACTTTGGGGAAAGCGGGGATATAGGAGCAAAACTCGCATGTAACGTCAAGCCTCACATCACGACCGTAGATTGCCACAGGGCGAGAATTACCCACCCTGTGGCGATCCCAAACTTATTAGTCCACTGACGCCAGCGCCATCAGTTGAGTTGGCAGAGATTGCCGTAGGCGATCGCCGTACAGGGACAATGCATTCCCGCCCAGCAATAGTCCTAGGTACTCCCGGTCATAATCAGCAGCTTCAGCAGCGTCTCGGACACAGTTGTGCAGTACACCATCCCAATGTCCATAATCACCAGAGAAGCAAGTTAGTCGCTTGCCGACTTCTCCCATAGCGATCGGCAGATAAGCCGGACCGGGATCATCTGATTCGAAAGAAGTAAAAATCTGACCCCGTTCAAAGTACTCGAGCGGGTCTCGATGCCGCAGATCCCAGTGTTCGTATAGGCTGGCATCATCGACCTGGGTCGGATCGTGCTGAGCCTGCCATAACAGATCGAATAGGTTTTTTGCCTGACTGATCAGGTTGATGTTGTTGTGAACCCCTCTTTCCTGAATCATTAGCTTGGTGAATTCCATCAGTGAGGGGCGGTAGGGATGCTTGGGGTCAAAGTCACGGATTCGCTTTTCCCAATGCTCATGAAAAGCATGGGAGAGATCTGGCAGCCAACCGCAACCGCCTTCTAAAAAGCCCACTCTCAGGGTTGGAAAGCGCTCGAACGCACCGTCAAACACCATACGGGCCAAGGCTAACTGTTGCTGGTTTCGCTGCACGAAAATGTGGGTGAGGACAAACGTTTCTGTGTAGTCGGAGATACCACCGACCATCTGATTGCCCGGTCCGCCGTGGATACCAATCGCAACGTCCAAGTCTACGGCAGCCTGTAGCAATGGTTGGAAGTCGGGATGACTAATCGTCTTGCAGCTACGGATATCAGGGAAAGCTTGGGGTGCTTTGGGATGCGGAATCGCCAAGTTGGGGGCAACAGCCACACCGACCATGCCGAGTTCGTTGACACAACGGTACATTTCAGCAACTGCTGCGTCAACGTCCTGTAGAGGTAATACACCGATCGGTTTAAGTCGGTTATCGTATCCTCGGCAGTCGTCGGCGATGTAGTTGTTGTAGCCACGGCAGAGGGCTACGCTCAAGTCTTTGTCCAGAATGCTAGAAAAGAATAGGTTAGTTGTGCCGTAAATCACCTGGACATCAACGCCTTCCTGGTCCATATGTTCAATTCGCAGGCGATTGAACATTGCGCCTAAGGTTGTATCTGGATGCAGGTTGCGAAAGCCACCTTTACCCAGTCCCTGGGGTTGAGGAAACATCCGCATAAAGTCATTTTTACCCGTCGCCGGATTAAAGTCTACGACTCGCGCCCTTTGATCCCCCAAACTATCAATTACGAGACCGATGCGATCGCGATACTCTGGCTCGATGTAATCCCGCATGATCAAGGGATTCTCTAGCTTATGGGCATCGGCATCAATCACCAACAATCCTTGATACATGAATTCACCTTAAAACGAAGGGTTAGGTGGTTTTGCGATCAAAGTAATTCCAAGCCTGACGGAGACCAAACCAGTTTTCAAAGGACCACAGCAGCGACACCAGGATGGTGATGCCGGGATACTTGACGGATGCTGGCTGATTTTTTTCAAAGACTGCATGCCCACCTAAAGCAAAAACTTGGGTCAGCACGCCAGCCAGAAGTGTCAGTCGCCAGTCGTAAAACAACAACACCACAGCCGCGATCGCTAGCAGATTGGTCAAGTGGTGCAGCGCCTGATTGATAGGATGCTGATGGCTTGCCACGAAGTGGGCTTTGGCTTCAAGGAAGTAGCTCAAAGTAATTCTCCTGCGATGGCAACTGAGAGGCAATGTCAAAGTGTTATTGAACAATATCACTAAGTATCTGGAGAAAGCGAGAGAGAAACCGAAAGAAAAACCGAAATTTTTCAGATTTGCCGCCTTCTGCCTTCGGTTGCTGCCCATTCACCACCACCGGAGTTGCAAATAACCCAGCGTGTCCTCCTCGTGTGTCAGCCACTCCACAGGCTTATAGGTGCCAAAAACATGATCCCACCAGTCCACCGCCAGACCAAAATTGTGATGCCACATTCCGTACTTGTGATGTACGTAGTGAACCGGCATCTTCATCCAGAAGCACTTTGTTGGGTTTTCATGCTGTAGCTGATGGGCGAAAGCGGCAAAAGCGGCATAGCATAGCCCACCCAGAAACCAGCCGAGTCCAGCTTCCAGGGAGCAGAAGAACATCAAGCACATTACCAACAGGCTACCTTTGACATAGTCCCGGAACTCCCACAGCACTCCCTGTCCTTCATTGCGGCGGTGATGATCGCGATGACGTTCACCAATTCGGGGTGAAACATGCATCAGGCGGTGTAGCCAATATTCGACTAAACTCGCCAAGACAAAGGCTAGGATAAAACAGGCAATTCCGATGGCAAGCTTCACTAACACAGAACACAGATCCTCTTTCTTAGCCTACTGGACAGTCAATCAGATTTTGACGAGTGTAGAGACTTTACCTGTAACGTCTCTTCAGTGAACCCGCCAAACAAATTTTGACGAACGACTACGTTGTTGCGCCATGACTGACAAAGTAGATGATAAACCGATAAGCAGGTAGGGATTTAGCAGCACGGTTTGGCTCAATTCTGGTAAGCTTATTAACTTAGATCGGACTCAATCGTCAACATCTCCCCAAAAACAAGCATAGAGGCAGGCTCGATGGAATTAGTCACGACCCTGAACAGCCAGACAGTTCAGAACCGTGTCCGCGAGGTGGGCATTAACCTCAATTACTGGTACCCAGTCGGTTGGGCCAACCAACTGAAGCGTGGTGAGGTCACGCCCGTAGTGATTTGGCAACAGGCGATCGCTGTTTATCGTGACACCGAAGGTCATCTTCATGCGCTAGAAGATGTCTGTCCACACAGAGGTGTTGCTTTACACAAAGGCATTGTGCAAGGCCATAATCTTACGTGTCCGTATCATGGCTGGGAATTCAATGGAGATGGTCAATGCGTTAACGTTCCCTATCTCCCTAGCGAACAAAAACTTCCCTGTGCCAAAGCGATCAGCTATCCAGTTCAAGAGAAATACGATATTATCTGGGTCTTTCCTGGCGATCCGGCAACGGCTGTCACTTGTCAACCACCGGACATCCCAGAATTTTCTCAGCCTGGATGGTTAATGATTCCAGTTACAGCCAATTTTAAGGCCCACTTCTCCGTCTGCAACGAGAACTCCATGGACATATTCCATGGTTTTTTGCATCAAAACTTGCAAGGCTGGTTCGATCCGGCTCTGCTTAGTTTAAGGGAGACAGAGACAACAGTTTGTGCAGAGTATAGAGTCTCCTATCAAGGTCGCATGGCTAAGTTTTTGGGCTTGAGCGAACATGCCGATCAGGTAACAACTCGGACGATCTCGGCCCAGTATCGCTACCCCAACTTTCACAGCGCCCTTCCGGGCGTTTCCTACCTGTATCTGCTGCGGTTGCCCATAGACCAGACAACAAGTCGCTCCTACACCCTCTTCTTCTTGAGAGTCCGCCTGCCGGAATGGGTGCTGAAGCCGATCAAGCCTCTACTCGTAAAAACTATCCGTCGCTTCGTGTTCCTGAAATTTCTCAATCAGGATATTGAAATGATCGAGAGTGAGCAGCAAACCTATCTAGCCAACCGCCAGCGGCGTTATGTAGAAATTAACCCGGCTATTATTGCCGCTCAGCGGTTGACTGTCCGGCAATACGATCAATTTATGCAAAAATCTAGTCAGTTGAAAACCAGTCGGAATGGGATGTCGAACATTTTGTCTGAGGCAATGACATCAGGTCAGGCAGAACCAACCCAAGAAAATCGAATCGGATGAAGGTGACTGTCTTCAGGGAAAACATTTTTCCTCCATCACTCCAACGCGCTACGCGCATACCGCGCAGCCAGACAGTTGCCCCATTTCCCAGTCACTTACTGCAATCTAACAGACAGTATGCTTACTTAGCGTTGCTTAATTGGAGTATGAATCATTACTGGTACCTTTGCGCCTTTGCGCCTCTGCGAGAGTTCATACTGTTCTGCAACGCCGCTTATTTAGGCATTGACATGGACTGGCTTGATATGTTGGCAGGCACCATAAGATCTTTCCCCTTCCAGCGTTTTGCTAGAGCCGGATAGAAATACTGAGCCTGAAAAATACACTGGTGTCCAGTCAGAGTCGATCAGCTATTTGAACAAGGTGAGGGGAGTAAATTAGTGCAAGTAGTTAAAGAGTACGTGCAGCGCTGGTATGAGAGTGGACTCGCTCCCGACGAGTATATATGTCACCACAAGCAGGGAAATTTAGTCGAGATTGAGGAGGTGGCAACTGGTGGACGTCAGACCGTTCTTACCTTCTGCACCAACGATGTTTTAGGACTGGTTCACGAAGAAGCCGTTAAGCAAGCAGCGATTGATGCTATTCTGCAATACGGCACCTCTAACAGCTCCACCTCGGTCTTAAGTGGTCGCATTGACCTGCACCGACAGCTAGAAGACGAAATCTCTGCATTTAAACACCTGCCATATACACAGCTGTTTATGAATGCTTGGATGGCAATGCAAGCCTTGATGGATGCTTTCTGCCATTTAGCAATTCCAGTGCCAAGGTTTCAGCATACCCGCGAGACGCTCATTCTCACAGACGTCCTCAACCACGGCTGCATTGTCTCGGCGATTGTTAACGCCGGTACCCGTTCCGGGAAGGTTTTTGGGCATAGCCCCCGCGTCCGCATCAAAGCCTACCGCCACTGCGATACGGATGACTTGGCTCGCAAGCTCCGGAGGTATGCCCAGCCGGATGACCGGATTATGGTAGTTTCCGATGCCGTGTTTTCCATGGATGGCGACATTGCTCCCTTGCCAGACATGCTGGACGTGCTGCAAAATTACCCAGGCAGCGTCCTATTAATGGACGAGGCGCATGCCAGTGGCGCACTCGGCGCAACGGGAAGGGGGATCTACGAACATTTTGGTCTGCTGCCAATGCAGGCAGTTGAGCGGGGTGTGGTGCCGCTGATCATGATGACTTTCTCGAAGTTCGCTGCCTCAGCTGGAGCTGCGATTAGTACTCATGTGGCAGAATTGAAGCCACTCCTGAACGTCTCTCCCACTTCGATTGGCACGATTTCTTTACCACCGCCCATGACGGCTGCTGCTTTAGAGAGTATCCGTCAGATTCGCGCCTTTCCAAGTCGAGTCCAAACGCTACAGGAAAATACCCGGTACTTGCGATCGCGCTTGGCTGAGCATGATTTCGTCACCTTAGGTGAGACTAATGTGATCCCAGTGATTTTACCACCAGAGATCAATCCCAAGACCTTTGGTAGGCAACTATTGGGACAAGGACTTTGGGTTTCTCCAATCTGGTTTATTGCCAAACCCCGATTGCGGATCACTGTTAACGCCCTCCATACCCACGAGGATATGGATCAGCTGGTAGCGGAGATGGTAGCAACTCGGCAGTTGTTGTACAAACCAACAATCAGTGCCTAGCATGGAATTTTGCTCACGCAAAGGCGCTAAGACACCTGCTACCTTCCGCCTTTGCGCCTCTGCGAGAGACTCTTATCTAAGCTCCAAAACTTCAAAGT
The DNA here is from genome assembly GCA_964250875.1 of uncultured bacterium. Lineage (GTDB taxonomy): Bacteria > Cyanobacteriota > Cyanobacteriia > Cyanobacteriales > Chroococcidiopsidaceae > CAXUIV01. The sequence goes on along the minus strand of CAXUIV010000047.1, from coordinate 6,581 downwards.
GCTGAAGCAACCCGCCACAATTAAAATCCAAGCCGTTACAACTCCAGCCGAAAGCGAGATGTTTTTGGATGTTCCGGCGCGAGTATACGCCACCGATCCGAACTGGGTGCCACCTATACGCAGTGATGTTGCTAAGCAGTTTGCTCCTGGAAATCCTTTCTTCCAATACGGCAAGTTGCAGCAGTTTATTGCCTTATCCCAGGAAGCAAATCCTCATGCAGTGGGACGGGTTGTGGCTGCAACCAATCAGCGGTTGATTGAGCGAGAAAACCAAAATGTCGGTTTGATCGGCTTTTTTGAGTGCGTTCAAGATTTTGCGATCGCTCAGTCCTTATTAGAATCCGCCTGTCAGTGGCTGAGAGAGCAAGGCATGACTGTAGCTCGGGGACCCATCGATTTATCCACCCACAACAACTGTCTATTTCTAGTCGATGGCTTTGAATCGCCGCCCTTGGTGATGATGCCTTACAACCCGTCGTACTATCCGAAATTCGTTGAGCAGGATGGCTGGCATAAAGCCAAAGATGCATATGCCTATAACTTTCCCCTAGATCGACCTCTACCAGCGGAATTTGAGAGAGCTTATCGGATTGCTTGTAAATCTGGCGTCACTTTCCGCCCTCTTAGGACCAAGGGCGAAGCGTTTGAGCGAGATTGCCAGAGTCTCTATCGCCTTTTTACCCGTGCCTTTGCCGATAACTGGAGTTCTACCCCGCGCAGTGAGACAGAATTTATCGCAGAAGCTAAAGCTTTGCAGGACTTGGTAGACCCTGATGTTTTTCCAGTTGCAGAATTTGATGGCGAGATGATTGGTTTTTTCATGGGATTACCTGATTACAATCTGCCGCTGAAACATGTGGGAGGTAAACTCAACTGGTTGGGAATTCTCAAATTTCTCTGGTATCGCCGTCAGATCGACCAGGGCAGAGTTGTGGCAATTTGCTCACTACCAGAGTATCGCCGGAAAATGGTACCTCTGGCTTTAATCTATTTAGGTATGCGGGGTGGAATTCAAAAAGGTAAGCCCTATAAAAGGGCAGAACTCTCTTGGGTTTATGAGGACAATCTTGCCTCCCGCAAATTGATTGAGGCATCTGGTGGCAAGATTTATAAAACTTACCGAATTTACGAAAAAATTCTATGAAGGCATTAGTTACGGGGGCAAATGGATTTACTGGCTCTCATCTGGTACAGGCTTTAGAACGAAGAGGTGACTCTGTTGTTGGTCTGGTTCGAGAGTCGAGCAATTTAACGCGGCTTGCTAACTCCCAATTGCAGTTGATCTACGGAGATATTACAGACCGGGACGTTTTAAAAACGGCGATGATTGGGGTAGATACAGTTTTCCACACAGCTGCCTATGTAGAGCTAGGTTTAGTCAACGGGGCTGAAATGGAGCGGGTAAATGTGGAGGGAACCCGTGCTGTTCTAGAAGCTGCCCAAGCCTCTGGCGTTTCCAAAATTGTTTACTGTAGCACTATTGGTGTGTATGGTGATACGAGAGGTCAGGTTATTGATGAGACTTTCAACAGGACACAAACTGACTTTTCTTCTGCTTATGATCGTACTAAGTATGAAGCGCAACAACTGGTAGATCAGCTTGCCACCCAAGTCCCAGTTGTTAGTGTTTTTCCGGCTGGGGTCTTCGGCTCCGATGACCCCCATTTTGGTCCAGTTATTCAGCAGTTTCTCAAAGGACGGCTAAAGATGTGGCCTGGTGGCGACAAAATCATTGGCGTCGTGCATGTGGATGATTTAGTCGATGCCATGATTCTGGCGGCAGAAAAAGGCAAACCGGGTACACACTATATCGTTTCATCTGGCGATCTAACCACCCGCGAAATGTTTGAGATTCTCAGTCAAAAGACGGGAATTCCAGTTCCTCGAGAAGCTCCTAAGCCCGTTGTCAGATTCTTAGGAAACTTACTCGATCCAGTTGGCCACTTATTTGGCTGGAATCCGCCTATTGGCCGGGAGCGCCTCCACTACGTTTATGACCGTTTTGTTCGGGTAGACGCTGGTAAGATCCGTCGAGAACTGGGCTGGCAACCCCGTTCAATATCAGAAACTTTGCAAGAGCTAGTAACAACTGACTCATGATTCAATACTCGTGATTAACATTCAATTACGAATATTGGTCATTTCCTCAAAACTCCATCTTCTAAATAAGCTACCCGGTCGGCTACATCGATAATCCGAGCGTCGTGGGTCACCATTAGCACTGTACATCCTTGTTCTTTCGCTAGCTGGCGCAGCATGTCGATCACGTTGTGTCCACTGGTAGAGTCCAAGGCGGCTGTTGGCTCATCTGCCATGATGATGCGGGGATTGCCTGCTAAGGCACGGGCGATCGCTACCCGTTGCTTCTGTCCTCCCGATAAGTCGCTGGGTTTCTGGTTGACCTTATCCCCTAGACCAACTTGTTCTAATAGAACTTGAGCTTGTTGTCTTGCAGGGCGTCCCTTAATGCCCTTAACATTGAGCAGTGCTTCCACATTTTCTGCTGCTGTCAAAGCTGGAAATAAGTTGAAACCCTGGAAGATGAAGCCAATGTTCTCCAGCCTGAAGCGTGCCAACTTTTGTCTCGACAGGTTAGTGATATTTTCTCCAAGTAGGCACACACTTCCTGCTGTCGGCGTTAGAATGCCAGCTAATATTGACAATAAGGTAGTTTTACCAGAGCCAGAAGGTCCCATTAGTAGTTGGATATCGCCAGGTCGGACTTCCAGATCGATACCTTTGAGAGCCTGAAAACGCTCTGGCCCAGTCCGAAACTCCATCTCTATCCCCTTTGCTGTAATGGCTCCGGTTTTGCTCTTGGTCAAGCCTGTTGGGACAGAAGCAGGTTGACTGCGGAACATTGTATTTGCGTGGTTGAAATTAAAAACAGTCATTGGTTAGATATTTTAGTGGATAAGATTTACATTCAACAAGTGTGATCGGCGTTGTGACAAAGATTGCGTCTCGCTTATGCAGTGCCAATATGTGTCTGCCAATCCAGGTTTCAGTTTTCCATATTTTTTCTCAAACATACTTCTAGACCTGCGTACACCCTCAAAAACCACTAATTTTCTAGCTCGGCGTGATGCCTATTAATAATGTTCCCTACTTACGCAGTGGAGTAACAATTTTGACTGGAGAATTCGGTTTTTATTCAAACAACTTGCTCCGAAGGACTATTAAGTGTTACTACGAGCGGGTGTAGCCTATTAGATATCACCCTTAGAATAGTAAGGCTGCCGCCGCCAAACACGGCTCTGACCTTAGAAGTAATTGAACTGTTTCGTCCGGCATATCTTAGCTCCCATAAAGTAGTCGTCATGTCAGGCTTTGAACACAATCGCTGGATCGACACGGGTGACTTTTTGGATGGCAAAGATGGCAGAGCCAACACACATCACAACTGTGATTCCCAAAACGGCGATCGCACTGGCTGGCGTGATCAGAATCATGATTCCCTGAGTTGTATACGTCCAAGAGCCTACACCTATGCAGATGAGTAAGCCGGGGATGTATCCAAGAATGGCCATCCACAGAGCCTGCTCAACAATCACACTGTATATAGTCCAATCAGACGCACCCATTGCCTTAAGTGTTCCAAACTCCTTTAAATGATCTGATACGGATGAGTAGAGGATCTGACTAACAATAACCATGCCCACAATCATACCCACCGCTGCGCCAAGGCCAAGGATATACCCGACGCCGGTCCGCTTCTGCCAGTAGGTATGTGCGCTATCAGCGATCTCAGCCCGAGTGTAGGCATGAGTGTTGGGTAAGGTTGAATTTAACCTCCGCTTGAGCGCCTGTAGATCCTGACCTGGCTTAGCCTTAATTAGGATAAAGCTAACGGGGTCAATTGGGGATAGGGGTTTAGGCACAGGAGGAGCTGCGGTAGGTTTAGAAGGTTGAGAGGAATCAGTAGTGTTCGTACAATCTACGTTCCCCGACTGCACTCGGCAGTGCAGCGCGCTATCGGAGGGGGAATTTGCAAAGGCGTTAGCGTTCTCTAAAGAGGTGAACAGAAAATCGCTCATGACAATCGGTTGGCTGTTTTGCGTGAGTCCAACGACCTTTGCTTGAAGGGAACCAATTGAAGCCGTATCGCCAACCCGTTGCACGTTGAGGTCATGCAATTTGGTCTGGTCTACGATGACTGTGTAAGGCTCTTTTAGAGAATCTGTGCTGCCTTGGATAATGTTCCACGGAGTGAACAGTTGACCATCTGGATCAGAGCCAATGAGTGCTGATAAAGTAATCTTGCCTGAGGACACACGCCACAGAGCTTTTCGAATGATGAGCGCTTCCGCTCGATCGACGCCTGCCACTTGCCTAGCCTTGTTGACTTGGTCAGCGGGGAGAGGCAGCGTTAGTTCGAGGTGTACCATATCGCTAGACGCCACCCAGATATCCGCATTGGATTTGTCGATTAACAAAGAAGCCGAACTCGTAAAGCCTTTGAAGACGCCAGTTTGGATTGTGACCAGACTAACGGCAAACATGATCCCAGCCTGGGCCACAAGGAAGCGGGGTAGGTCTTCGAGTAGGTTTTTACGAGCAATTGAGACCATGAGAAAAGCATGAGATGAAATTAAACTTTTGCGCTCAATTTTAGCAATGGTTTCATTGCCCGCACATGCCAATTGCAAGTAGCTGCAGAGACTATGCTCTTCTCAATCCCTGACTAATTCAGATGTTCCCCAAAAACCAGACGTTTCATCGCTTGATTCTTTCAGCAAAATCGAGTTGTCCTACCCCAAACTAGTTGAAAATTCAACTAAATACATTGTAGCTTTGAATAGTTGAATATGTAACTACATCTCTGGATAGAATCTGGAAGTGGAAGTTGGGGGTGAGGGGTGAGGCGTGGAGCGAAAGGTTATTTCTGCTGCAATTTCTGGCATCGTTTACCCAAACAGTCAGCCTGAATGCTATAATTTGATGTGAGAATAAGTATCGGTTGCAGCGTTTGTTTTTAGTATTGACGGGTTATTCACGTTTTGTATTGGCAGGCTTCTCTCCGAAATCTCGCTCTCAACACACTTCTGATTTTGGAGACAACATATGTCTATTTATGTAGGTAACCTATCTTACGAGGTTACAGAAGCCGAGTTGAATTCTGTATTTGCCGAGTACGGGGCAGTCAAGCGGGTTCAGCTTCCCACTGACCGTGAAACAGGCCGTCTGCGCGGTTTCGGTTTTGTAGAAATGGGTACGGAAGCCGAAGAGCAAGCTGCCATTGACGCTCTTGATGGAGCTGAATGGATGGGCCGTGACCTAAAGGTTAATAAAGCTAAGCCTCGTGAGGACAGAGGTTCATCTGGTGGTGGACGTCGAGGTGGCGGCAGCTTCTCGCGCAACTACTAAAAGTTAAGGCCAGATTATAAAAACCTATAGAGGCGTCAAATTAACGTTTCTATAGGCTTTTATTTGCGCTAAAGTTGTTAGCTTTAAAACAGCCTCTATTGGGAAACGGTTATGTCAAAGCAACAAAAGAGCAACAAAGAAGCCAAAAAGCCCAAGAAACAATCTAGTGATGTGGTGAAGCAGAAAAAAGACTCCAAGAAATATGACGGCTTGGGAGGTAAGTCGAGCTAGTCCTGTTCCGCCTTTGCTGTGAATATTAAGAAATGACGCACGGCCACAGTTCATGCGTCATTTTTTATATCAAGGCAAGGCAGCAAATACGGATATACAAGCGAGACAACGACTCACGAGGCACTGACAGTTATCGCTGGCGTCTCCATTATTGCAACAGTTGGTGAGATGCTGCGGCGTGCCCGAATAGGAAAGGCAGGGTTAGAGGAGTTGAGGGCTGGCGATCGCACTTGATACCAAGTCTAATGAGTCTTGACCAAAGGGAATATTACTCATAGCATTTAATTAGATGCTTTATGAAACACTTTATTAGATATGAAAGAAGTTAGAATTAATCTCGAAAATATTCAAACGCTCACCGACTTTAAGCGAAACGCTAAAGAGTATGTAGAGCGGGTAAAAGAGACAAAGTCTCCGCTTGTGTTGACAGTGAATGGTAAAGCCGAAGTGGTGGTGCATGAAGCACGGGCGTTTCAGGAGATGCTAGATCGGATAGAGTATCCTGAAGAGGAGCTTCGAACGCTGAAGTTGGAAGTCTTGAGACGCGAAGTTGAGATTGGGATAGAGCAATCGGATCGAGGGGAAGTAGCTCCACTCAACATTGAGGCGATTAAGAGGGAAGGGAGAAGACACCTTGCTGAGACGAGGTAGCATATGCCTCGTGTTCTGCGAACGCTTCAAGCAAACATCGATCTGCTAGAAATATGGTGTGCTGTAGCTGAGGAGAACATTGATGCCGCAGATAAGCTATTGGAGAGCTTCTCCTCAAAGCCTCAAACGCTCGCAACCCAACCGATGATGGGACCGTTTGAGAGAAGAATTTTCTCGTCCGTTACGGAGCTTTTCCACCGGAAAGTATGTAATTTTTTACCAGCCCATAGATGATGGGATAGAGGTGATTAGAGTTCTGCATGGTTCACGAGACCTGCGAAACTTATTGTGAGGTAGCCGCGAGCGAGACCAAAGTTTTTATTCTTGTCTGC
>CAXUIV010000046.1:0-14675 GCA_964250875.1 uncultured bacterium | reverse complement strand
CTGTCCCTGTACATAAATCTCTCCAGAATCGGGAGCTAGCAACCCAGCCATAATACGTAGGACAGTTGACTTGCCGGTTCCAGAAGGACCAATAATAGCAAGTGCTTCTCCTCGATGAATTGTTAAATCGACTTCGTCTAAGATGACATTGCTACCAAACGACTTAGAGACGCCCTTGAGTTGAATCAAGGGTTCACCCATAACTTTTTCGCGAGAGGCGTCGTCGGCAACATCTGTAGCGAGGTTTGAGTTAAACATGTTGATTTCTTACTGAGCAATTTATATAGAGGTTCCTCGTTGACCCGCTACGGCAAGTCCTTGAGGTTCTAGGGGAATTCCCGACTGTAGACTATGATCCTCTAGGACACTACCACTTCTCCAAAATCATCTTTCCTGTTTATAGCAATCTTGAACAGCATCGGCAGGCAGTTGCCCGGATTACACCTCCAGGAAGGGTTTAGGCGATGTTGTGGGCCGCACAGTGCAAGACCCTTGGGTGCGACGGCTTATAGACTATTAGTTTATTACCCTAGCTCTTTCCGTGCCTCAGCTCGCAATTTAACCGCATCTTGGTTGCCAGGTTCCAGTTCAAGTGCCTTATCCAACGCAGCGATCGCCTCGTCTAAGCGTCCCAAGTTATAAAATGCTGCCCCCCGTGTTCTCCAGGCGATGGCAGAGTTTCGATTGAGAGCGATTGCTTTGTCCAAGGCATCAAGCGCTTCTGAGGAGCGACCGAAGGACTGGAGTGCGACTCCTCGGTCAACCCAAGCTGCGGCAAAATCCGGCTTAATTCTGGTCGCTCGCTCGTAGAGCGCTAGGGCTTCTAGAGTCTGCTTCTGCTGGTCTAAAGCGTTACCTTTACTCCACAGTGCTTCTGCGTAGTTGGAATTGAGGTTGAGCGCGTCGTCACAGGCGGCGATCGCCCGATCAGGCTGCCGCAGCTCATCGAGACTGTAGCACCGGCCCCAATAAGCTTCTGCCATGTCTGGCTGGTGGGCTAGTGCTTGAGTGTAAAGCGGGAGTGCCTTTTGATACTGCCCTGCTTGTCTGAGGCGCTCGGCTTCGCGCAGGAGATCTTTGCTTGTAGTGGCTTGGGCGGAGGGGTGGGGGGACGAGGAGAAGCGGATGTAGTAGGATGTGGATTAGGACTTTTTAACGGCGCGCCACTAGGATTGGTCGTTTTGTTGGTAGTTTGATGGGCTGGCTGGAGCGATCGCCCGGTTTGAAAGATTGACCACGTTCCACCTACGGCTATAAAGACGGCAAGAATCAACCAGGGCTTAGCAAATCTCTGAATCGAATTTGAGGTGGCGCTTGTTGGCGCTGCCGACGGCTCCAGTGGTTCGAGGATCTCTGTGCTGTTGGCTAGAGGCTGGGCTGATGTCAGCACCCAGGCATTAGTGGGTTCTAGTTCTGTCCCAAAAACTGTTGGTCCTGTGGCGTTGGGTGGCGGTGCTTGCTGGGTTGGTGCTGCCGTTGTCATCTCAGCCACAGTTACAGGCGCAAGCTGCGGCAGTGACATATCCAGGAGTGCGGCTGGTAGGCTACGTAGTGCTTCTAGAGCTTCAGATGCTGTTGGGTAGCGATCGCGGAAATCATAGCGCACCATCCGATCGAGAACGTTGGCTAGTTCTGAGTTAACGTCTGGGGCGCGATCGCGCCAGAGAATCTCTGCCGTTTGGGTGTCTTTGTCCAAGCGCTTGGGGGGAACTCCGGTCAACGCCTGGATGCCCAACATACCAACGGCGTAGACATCGCTGCTAAAGCGAGGATTCCCGGCTAACTGCTCGTTGGGCATGTAGCCTTTGGTGCCAATCGAAATTGTTAAATCTGTCAGTTCGGCGTTAGCGTTGATTGCATGAGTGCTGACTTGCTTTACTGCGCCAAAGTCAATCAGCACAATTCTGCCGTCGTGTCGGCGGCGGATCAGATTTGGGGGCTTGAGATCGCGATGAATGACCTGCTGCTGATGGACAAATGCCAGCACCTGTAAAATGTCTTGCAATAGAGCGACCACTTGAACTTCTGGCCAAGAATGGCCAGCCACCAACTCCTGGGTCAGTGGTGAACCTTCAATCAGTTCCTGGGCTAGATAAAACTCCTGATTGTCCTCAAAGTGTGCTAGAAGGCGGGGAATCTGCTTGTGGTTGCCCAATTGATAGAGGACTCTGGCTTCTGTATCAAAGAGACGCCTCGCCATTGCCAGACTGTCAGCGTCGCGGGCTAGAGGCTGGAGCTGTTTGACCACACACTGGGGATGATCCGGTAAGTGCAGGTCAGAGGCTAGATAAGTTTGACCAAATGCTCCCGATCCAAGTTCACTGATAATCTTATAGCGTCCGCCCAGGATGTTCTCATTCGGTTGAAATTGGCTCATCATTTTGGCCTACTCGAACAAAATACGCCCATTAAAGCGTTTCAGAGCCTTGCCTTAGAATCAGAGCTAAGTCATCTGGTCTATATTGGCTCAACTTTGAGGGCTTATCTTTACATCCATTTTGCATACATTAGTCAACTCGTCAGGGAATTCATCGCTTTCATAGGTGGTCTGACCTCCCCTATAAGTTAGCAAACAGCAATCATCTCACGGCAGTATTTGAGGAAAGTAGCAGTTAAGGCGGAGCAAGCGATCGCTCTTAACTGAGCGGAAAAATAAAAGATACGCTGATTTACTTGCCCATATTCCTACTTGTATAATTAAAGACTAATTCTTTACAGAGATTATGGCAAAAGCACAAACAGCAGCACTCACACAATTAGCGATGACTTTACCAATAGATGCTATTCAAGCTTTTTGTCAACGCTGGCGAATTGCAGAATTGGCAGTGTTTGGCTCGATTTTGCGCGATAATTTTGATGTCAACAGCGATGTAGATTTTTTATATGTACTCAAACCGAATACTTGTTGGAGCTTGAGCGATCTGATCCAAGCTGAGGAAGAATTAGCAAAATTGCTAGATAGAGAGGTTGATTTAGTCGGAAAAGTGAGTGTTGAGCAGAGTCACAATTGGCTACGAAGACGCAGCATTCTTTCATCTGCAAAAATCATTTATGAGGGCCAATAGAGATTTAGAATCCTTGCTCGATATTGATTATTACGGTCGAACTACTATCTCTTTTGTATCGGGAATGATCCAAGCTGAGTTTGTAGAAGATCAAAAGACGATCGCAGCAGTGATGTATGCGCTCGCTGTCATGGGAGAAGCCACCAAGAGATTATCTAATGAATTCCGGGAGCAACATCTCCATTTGCCTTGGAGAGAACTAGCGGGTCTGCGCGACCGCCTGGTACATATTACAAAAACATTGATCTGGATATACTGTGGAATGTGGTTTCGGTTGAGATTCCAGCGTTGCTGGTGATTTTATATCCTTTGCTACCTAAACAGAATGAGTGACTCACCCGTGATCGGGCATAGCGCATGGCAGAGTAGTTGTGTGGAGAAACAGGAAGGGGTAGGGATCAGTTATGAGTCATGACTTAAAAAATTAGCTAAGAAACGTGTACCAGGTGAAAGACTGTGTTTATCCTGGTATCACTCAGCATACGTGCCAATTTTTCATCTGTCTCCTCCTTAGACTCTACTAGCAACGACAGCAAGCGGGTTTCACCTCTTTCAAGTGTGGACTGTTGAAAAAACTGGTAGACAGTTGCTGTTCTAAAAAGGTTTTTAAAGCAATTTTAGTTAAAAGGTCGTGGGAGCAAGCCTGTGAGCTGCTTTCAGCACTATCTACCATTGCTGAGGAAAACCACCAGTGTCATCTAACCTGTTCAATCGCACAAGCTCATTCTGGCGTGTCCTACTGTTAGTCGGCGCGACTGCCGCCATCAACGCCTTCATCCTGGCATTGACGAAAGAAAAGTTGGTCTTTCTTTACAAAGAGGAGCTGCACTTAAGCGTCAGCGACGTTGGCACACTGAAAATCCTTTTGGGCATTCCACTTTACTTGCAGCCCTTTTTAGGCGCGTGGTCAGATCTGTTCCCATTTTTCGGCTACCATCGCCGTTCCTACTATGTACTAGCGTCGGTGGTAGGGGCGTTGGGCTATTTGGGTTTGTCTTTACTGCATCAGTATGACTACACAACATCTGCCTCCCTAATCTTGGTAGCAGTCGCGGGTGCAACTCTGATTGGAGTCCTAGTCAACACCACAATGGTCACCATCGGCAACTTGACGGGCACCTTCGGCATGTTGCAGTCGCTATTCATCTCCGTCCCCTTGGTATTGCAGCTAACATACACCAGTCAACTCAGCGGTTATGTCGCGCAGCACTGGTCCTATCAACACTGCTTCCAAATAGCCGCTTTGCTGTCTCTGTTGTACGTACCGTTGGCACTGTTGATCGATGAAAAGCGAGTCCGTAAGACTGCTTCTGAGACAGTTGCACAACACGCAGCACGCGTGGCAGCAAAGAAAAAAGAGCGTCAACAGAAGGCACAAGCTCTGCGGCAAGCGGCAGCGACCCCAGGTCTATGGGCAACAGTCGGTTTTGTTTTCTACCTGATTGTCACACCTGGCATCTTCACAGCTCAAATCTACTTCATGACGGACGTTCTGCACTTGGACAAGCAATTCATCGGCAGTCTGGGTCAATGCACTGCTGCTGGACAGATGGTCGCTCTCATCGCGTTTATGGGATCGGCCCGCTTCCTCTCCGTGAGAATGCTGGCTTGGGGTGCATGGCTGATGGATTGCTTGAGCTACCCAGTCCAGCTGTACCTCCACGATGCCACTTCCGCTCAAGTCGTGATGTTCTTCGCCGCCTTGGTCTCAGTCCTCTACGCTTTGTGCCTGAACACGCTGGCGGCGCGAGCTTGTCCTCCCGGTATTGAGGGTACTGTTTACGGACTGGTGATGGCAGCGATCGAGTTAGGCGGGACGCTGAGTGAGAAGTTTGGCGGTACACTGTACGACTATTTCGGGCCACTCAACCGGGCACATCACTATACCATCCAGCATGGCTGGTCCTGGTCACTGTGGGTTGGGTTAGGCTTCACTCTGTTTGCCGCACTCTTTATTCCCTTCCTGCCGTCAGCAGCTAAAACCAAGGTGATAGCGCCTGCGAAAGAGATGGTGGAGATGTTGAAGTGAGACGATCCCCTGGTAATTACAAAATATGTCGCTTCAGATGGATTGACTTCAATCTCTGGTTCTATTTGGCAAAATACGGGGAATACTAACAACAGCTAAAGAGCTTACACCAATGTTGATGCAGGCAGAGGGTAGAAGTTAATGGGGGAATTGGACAACCAACCGGCACTTGGCCCTAGTCATCCATCCAGTACGGCAGAAACCGTCCTGCGAGCCGTAACTGAGGAACTGCAAAATCTACAGCAAACTGTAATCGGCTCTTTACACGAAGACGTTGAGCAGTTAAAGGCAGAAAAATCCCGATTGCAGAGTGAGATAAAGCAATTGCAGGACGATAAAGAGCAGTTGCTATCTCAGCGGCAGACTGCCCAGCAGCAGCTATGGGCGCGGCAGCTAGCCCAAGTCCTAGCAAATCACCTACAGGAGCAAATAAAGCAGCAAGCGGCGATTTTAGCTGCCTCATCTCAGTTGCCGGGGCACGATCCCGCTGATGCTGCTTTGCCCAATTACAGTAAAGGAACTGCCTATCAGCTACTCGCCTCGCTTGACTCCACTCTCAGCACCTCTCTTAGGTCGCTACAGCAAGACATCCATAGCTACCAAAGTGGCCTTTCTCAACAGCTTAGTCGGATGTATGGCTTGGAACAGCAAGGAGAAGCGATTTTAGAGGCACTGGTGGATCGCTTGCGTCTTAAGCTGGAGTCAGAAGTCCTGTCGCCTTTAACACCAGTACCAATGGCTGACACCACTGCCCAGCCGACTGGCCAAACTGATTCATCACTGCTGCCGCTTCATGCTGCACCAGTACCAGGGCCATATGTAGCCGCTACTAGACCAGATCGGCCCAGACGCTTCACACCGATCCAAATTGGTTTATTACTAGTTCTGGGTTCTGCGGTTTCTCTGTCGCTCTACAACGTCATTGTCCGCATCATTCTGAAGCCGCGCCTGATCTTTGGTCTTTTTGAGTTGGGAGGCTTCATTACACCTAGCTTGGGCAATTCGCTGTTAATTCTGTTTCTCCGGATGTTGGTAGTAGTGCCGCTGATGGTGATTGTGGCTCCATTTTTGTACCCACAGGTATGGAATGACCTCCAGAAGGTAACTTCCCCACTCACGTCACGGGCGGCGGGTGAGTCTGAGAACAAGCGCATCTTACCCCTCTCGGTGGTGAGTGGATGCTTTTTATTTTTGTCTCAGGTGCTGATCTATATCGCGCTCGGCCAAATCCCAGCCGGAATTGCCATCACATTGTTCTTTATCTACCCCATCGTTACTGTATTGTTGGCTTGGCTGCTGTTCCGCGATCGCCCTACTGCTATGCGAGTTGCTGTTATCGGCGTCATCTGCTTGGGTGACTTTCTGGCAAGTCCGACTGGCGGTGTATCAGGTAATCTTCTTCTGGGAACCATGACGGCTATTGGTTCTGGAGTAGCCTTTGCTTTCTACGTAATTTTCACTCAGATCTGCGCCTCTAAGCTGCATCCAATTCCCTTCAGCTTGATTAACTTTGCCACTATCCTCTTGCTGTCCTTCCTCAGCTTAATGCTGCCCCTACCAGCGGGAGTGAGCGCTCAAGTTAATCCACTCAACTGGCCTAGTTTGATCGTTGGTAGCTTGGTTCTGGGGGCAATTACCCTAGTTGGCTATCTATTGAATAACTTTGGCATTCGCCAGCTTGGTGCCGCACGCGCTGCCATCGTCAGCTCAAGTGGTCCAGCTCTAACAGCAATTTTAGCCTACACAATTGTTCACGAAACTTTACAAGATCAACAAATTTGGGGAATGGTGCTAGTGACTTTGGGAGTAGCAGCGTTGAGCTTTGAAAGGATGCAGCTCCAGGTCAAAGCGACCAAAGCTGCTAAGTGATGGTATTAGCGCCTCCACGCTAACCAGGTGGAGGCGAGTTTTTGGAAGGATTTTAGCCGTTTAAGACTGTATTCATCCGCTACTTGGCGGATAGCCTCAGACTGAGTGGGATAGGGGTGAATTGTATTAGCGATCGCCTGCAAGCCAAGATTGTTCGTCATTGCCAGGGTAATTTCGCTGATCATTTCTCCTGCGTGGCGAGCTACGATTGTTGCTCCTAAAATTTTGTCTGTTCCCTTTTTTAAATGGACTTTGGCAAATCCTGCTGCTTCGCCATCAATGATCGCTCGATCGACTTGGCTGAGAGAAATGCAAATGGTTTCCACTTCAGTTCCCCGTTGCGCCTGCTCATACAAGCCAACATGAGCGACTTCGGGATCGGTGTAGGTACACCAAGGCATAGTGAGAGAACTGAGTTTCTTGCGGCCAATGCCAAAAACTGAGAACAGTGAGTTTTGAATCACAATCCGGGCGGCAGCGTTAGCAGCGTGAGTAAATTTCCACTTCATACAAACATCGCCAACGGCATAGATACGAGGATTTGTCGTCTGCAAGTAGTCATCGACAATAATTCCCTGTGGATTGAACTTCACGCCAACTGCTTCTAGGTTCAAGCCTTCTACGTTTGGCGATCGCCCAACTCCTACTAAGATCTCATCTACAGTCAGGGCATTTTCTTGCCCGTTGACTTCATAGCGGATGACCTTCTGATCATTCTGGCGCTCAACGCGCTTAATTTGGGATTTCAGAATCAGCCGAACTCCCTCTCGCTCAAATGCCTGCTGCACAACATCTGCGGCATCGGCATCTTCACGGTTCAGAATGCGCGAGTGCCTGTGCAACAACACAACTTCTGAACCTAAGCGTCGAAACGTCTGAGCCAACTCGCAGCTAATGTACCCACCACCAATGACTGCAAGCCGGTTTGGCCGTTCTGTAAGAGAAAAAACGTTTTCATTGGTAAGATAACCCGCTTCCTCCAAGCCTTCAACCGAGAGTTGAGCAGGGCTTGAGCCTGTGGCGATCGCCGCTTTTTTGAAGCGCAGCGTTTTTCTCGCCACCTCTACGGTATTAGCACCAGAGAAACTCGCGTTCCCAAAAAATACGTCCACCCCAAACTCCCGCTGAAATCGCTCGGCAGAGTCATGCGGACTGATATCTGCCCGTATCCGCCGCAGCCGCTCCATCACTGCCGGAAAATCAACGTCAATCTCCGAAGGAGTGCCAATGCCAAATTGCCGAGCCTGCTGCATATCTGCAACGACACGAGCAGAGCGAATCATGGTTTTCGACGGTACACAACCAACATTCGTGCAGTCGCCACCCATCAAGTGTTTTTCAATCAAAGCCACCTTACCACCCAGAATAGCTGCACCCGCCGCCGTCACCAATCCGGCAGTGCCTGCACCAATGACGACCAGATTGTATTGAGGGGCAGGTTCGGGATTGACCCAATCCGGTGGATGGAGGTTAGCAACCAACTTCTGATTATAAAAATCTATTGGTACTGTAACTGGCTCAACAGGTGATGTCATAAATTACAGATAATTGGAAATCTACAGCAATCCGCACAGGAGTTCAAAACACTTCTCTGCGCTCTCTGCGTCTCAGCGGTTCGTTAACAAAAAGCTGTTCACTAAATAGAATACGACTGCTGTGTTTAACTGAGCTGTATGAAATCGCAGTACTACAACCACAAATTAGGCCGCCTTCATTACCTTGATTCTGGCTCCTTAGCTCAGGATTCAATAGTATTTTTGCATGGATTTACTGGCAGCAGTCGAGATTTTTTAGATTTACCACATACTATTACCAATAACTATAGGTGTTTAATTCCCGACTTGCCTGGACATGGAAAAACGCAAGTGATAGAAGATGAATTCAGTTTTTCAACATCTGGTCAAGTCACTCTACTTCAGCAATGGCTTAGCTCCTTCCAAAACTTTCACTTGTGCGGTTACTCAATGGGAGGTCGTTTAGCGCTGCAATTTGCCGTAAAAAACTCCCCTCAACTGCGTTCGTTGACTCTAGTTTCAACAACAGCAGGAATCAAAGAAGCTGCCAGATTGTCAAGAGCTGGAACAGACGCTCAACTGGCACAGAAAATCCTCGACTCAGATCCTGTGAACTTTCTAAGTGACTGGTTAGCACAACCCCTTTTTCAAAGAATTGCCAGCCGGGGTCAGGATTTTGTGCTTCAAGAAATCTCCCGACGCTTGCCTCTGCAACCCTCTGGATTAGCTTGCAGTTTAAAGTACTTTGGTAGCGGAGTCATGCCGCCAGTTTGGCATCAATTAAACGATATTAAGGTGCCGACGCTGGTAATTGCTGGCTCTCAAGATCAAAAATATTTAGAACTAGCATCTGAGCTTGTCGCTTTAATTTCCGAGGCGACACTAAAGATTCTACCGACGGGTCACGCCCCTATCATTGAGTCTCCTAATTTACTCTGGAGACAGGTAGAAGAATTTCTTAACTCGATTGAGGGGCGATCGCTGTGACGCCGCTGTCTTCTAAGACTATCCAGCCTAAAGCTGGGTCCAAATCAACTGCACTCTTTGTTACTTTAAAGTAGATCTTCTCTCCATCTCTGGTTTGAACGGCAAAATCGGCGTTTTGGGCATACACTACTTTGAACCCTCTGTCTCTCAGGCAGTACATTGCCCAAGCTTTCAGGCTATGCTTTTCCGGCTCAAATTGAATCGGAGGACTGTTGAACACATCCTGGATGACCTTAAATAGCTGCACAGGTTACAAACTTCCATCATCTTATCTATGATTAACTTTACCCCAACACCAGTGACTTGGCAGTCCCCACCCGCTCCGATTGACCAAATTCTTAACGCTCCGCCGCCGCCTGTTGTGGTGCTGTCTTCTCAGCACGAATGGCTCATTGAACTAGAGCAATCAGCTTTGCCCGCGATCGCCGAGTTAGCAGAACCAGAAATTCCCTTGGGCGGCTTCCGTATCAATCCTCAAACTAACGGTCCTGCCCGTCACTCTACGTTCCACAGCATTGGTGTGAGAACACTTGCACCCGATGCTGCCAGAGTTCTGGAACTTCCTCAAGATGCACGTATCGGTTTCGTCAGGCTGTCACCAGATGAACAACAGCTAGCGTTCACGCTGACTCGTGATGGACTAGAGCTGTGGGTAGTAGATCTGCCAGATGGGACTCCCCGTCGCCTGCTAGGTCCAGTTCTGAATGCTGCCTATGGCACTCCCTATCGCTGGTTGCCCAATAACTTGGGCTTAATTTGTAAAGTAATACCAGACGACCGGCCAGCTCCTCCCGCCGAAGCCCAGACTCCTCAGGGACCACTCGTGCAAGAGAACCTGGGTCGCAAAACTCCTACCCGTACTTACACTAATTTGCTGGGAAGTCCCTATGATGAGGCCCTGTTTGAGTATTACCTGACCTCAGCGTTGGAGCATGTCGCTCTGGATGGTATCCGTACTCCCCTAGTCTCCCCAGCTCTAATTGATACAGCCAGCCCTTCGCCTGATGGCAAGTTTATCCTGCTGACCACCTGGCAACGGCCTTTTTCCTGCCAGGTTCCGGCCTCACTCTTTCCTCAAAGAATTGAAGTTCTAGACCAGAGCGGTAAACTGGTGCATCACCTAGCAGACCAGCCCTTGGCAGATGACATCGACCTGAAATTTGATTCGGTTATATCAGGACCGCGCCAGATCCACTGGCGACCAGAGCGACCTTCGACCTTGTACTGGACGGAAGCTCTAGACGATGGGGATGCCAGTCGTGATGCCCAGGTGCGGGATGCTCTGTTTGAACTCAGCGCCCCCTTTACTGAAACTACCAGAATTTGGCAATCTCAGTACCGCTTTCGCCACATTCTTTGGGGAAGAGAAGATGTAGCGCTGGCTTGGGAGTCGTGGTACGACAATCGCAAGGTGCGAATTTGGCAGCTCAATCCCTCCCAGCCTGATGCAGAACCTCAACTGCTCTTTGATCGCAGTTTTGAAGACCAGTACAGTGACCCAGGTATGCCCTTGACGAAACCAGGTCCCTATGGACGGGAAGTTCTTCGCTTTAGTGCTGACGGCGGTGCGGTTTACCTTGAAGGGCGGGGAGCAACACCCGACGGTGTGTATCCATTCCTAGACAGAATGGAGTTAGGTACCTGCAAGACAGAACGCTTGTGGCAGGCGCAGGACCCCTACTATGAGCAAATCGTGGACATTCTAGATGACGATGCCTCGCGATTTATTACCCGTCGCCAGTCTCAGGCAGAGCCACCCAACTATTTCCTGCACAGTTCAGCTGGTGGTCAGGTCCAACTTACGGACTACCCAGACCCATCGCCCCAGATGGTTAACATCCGTAAAGAGTTAGTACAGTATCGACGGGCAGATGGAGTGCAGCTCTCAGCCACGCTGTATCTGCCGTCAGACTATGAACCGCAGAATGGGCCGCTGCCCATGATTTTCTGGGTCTACCCGGCAGAATTCAAAGACCGGGCGACGGCTGGGCAAGTTACCACAGCGAAAAACACTTTTAGTCGTCCCCGTGGGTCATCAGTGCTGTTTCTCCTCACCCAAGGGTATGCTGTTCTCAGTAATCCTAGTCTACCAATCGTGGGTGAGGGGGAAGCTGAGCCGAATGATAGCTATGTGGAGCAGCTCGTAGCAGGTGCTGAGGCAGCTGTAGACTATGTGGTGAAGCGGGGTGTCGCTGACCCTGAGAGATTAGTCATTGGCGGTCATTCCTATGGTGCTTTCACAACGGCTAACTTGCTAGCTCACAGCCGTCTGTTTCAAGCTGGCATTGCTCTGTCGGGAGCTTACAACCGTACCCTTACGCCCTTCGGCTTCCAGGGAGAACAGCGTAGTTTCTGGGATGCACCTGAAACGTACATCGGCATGTCCCCTTTTACCTACGCCAAAAATATCAAAGCACCGTTGCTACTGATTCATGGTGCTGCCGATAGCAATGCTGGTACCTATCCAATTCAGACTGAGCGGTTTTATGAGGCTTTGAAGGGATTAGGGGCAACAGTGCGCTGGGTGGTGTTGCCTCTAGAAGACCATGGGTATCGATCCAGGGAAGCGGCAGGGCATGTGCTGTGGGAGATGATTCAGTGGTGTGAGCAATATGTGAAAAATAAGATCGAACGTTTTCAACACGACTCATCCTCACTTGACAGCTTGAAACAGTAGAATTCCTTGCCATTTCCTCATATGACGCCTTACCTCAAGTGGGTCGGCAGGATGAAAAACATCTTCGATTATCGATTCTTATTCTCCAAGCCTTTATCATGGCTCAACTAAATACCCAACATCCCCGCATGCTCTTAAGTCTGAGCGAAAAGATCATTGATAACCTCTGGACAGAGGCTGGATTAAGCGTTTGGTATCGTCATGGGATTCAGATTGAACACGCTATTCCAATTGAGGCAATTACCCTACTCGATGAACCTCAATGGCAACGGTTCCTATCCACCCGCTGGCCTCAAATTCAAACGCGAGTAGCAACGAAGCGATCGCAATATCAACGTCTGATGGAAAGGTTTTGACAGTAACCTTTACTCGATCAGCTGATTTGGCACAACAACTGCTGGATAGACGCTTTGTGGGCAAGGCTGTTTTACACGTATTGGATTAAGCTGTGGAAGACGAAATAGAATCGGCGATCGCTCAGTCAGAGGCTGTCACGTCATCAATTCAGTCCTTCCTGGACGAGCTGCACCTTAAGTATAAACCGACACGCAGTGGTACGATAGCAAGCTATATTCCTGAACTGGCAAAGGCAAACCCAGACTGGTTCAGCATCTGCATCATGACGGTCGATGGTCAGGTTTATGAGGTTGGCGATTACGAGCAGCTGTTTACAATTCAGTCAATCTCAAAGGTGTTTGTGTACGGTATGGCTCTAGAAGAACACGGTCGTGATTATGTTTTGACCAAAGTTGGGGTTGAGCCGACAGGAGAAGCGTTCAATGCGATCGTCCTTGATGAGCGTTCAAAGCGACCCTACAATCCCATGGTCAATGCGGGAGCGATCGCCACGACTAGCCTGATTAAGGGGTCAGATCCGACCGAGCGGCTCAACCGGATGCTCGATATGTTCCGGCGGTACATCGGTCACGATATTTTTATTGATATTTCCGTGTTCATGTCAGAGCGGACAACTGGACATCGCAACCGCGCCATGGCTCACCTCATGCTCAACTTTGGCATGATTGACGAAAAAATTGACGAGGCGCTCGACCTCTACTTCCAGCAGTGTTCCTTGCTCGTTAACTGCCGTGATTTGGCAGTAATGGCAGCGACTCTTGCCAACAAGGGCATCAACCCTGTGACTGGAGCGCGGGCGGTTGATAGCCGCTACATCAAGGACATTCTCAGCGTTATGTACACCTGCGGTATGTACAACTTTGCGGGTGAGTGGGCGTACACAATTGGTCTTCCAGCCAAAAGTGGGGTTTGCGGCGGCATCATCGTCGTTGTGCCAAATCAGCTCGGCATCGCCGTGTTTTCACCGCCACTTGATGAGCGAGGTAATAGTGTGCGGGGAGTCAAGGTTTGTGAGGAGCTTTCCCAGCAGTTTGGGCTACACCTGTTTGACTGTTCGCACCAATCGAATTAAAGATGCCTAATTACCTCAAACTCCTGCATGACCCAAAGCCAGACCAGCGACGAGCATCCCTAAAACCAGAAATGGTTGAGCGCTGGCCTGATACTTAACATCATTGTTGAGGGGATCGCGCAAGAAGTACATGTCCTGAAATGTAATTTGGGGAATGACCAGCAGCAGCAGAATCGTAGCGTACAGGTTTTCATGGATGCTGATCAAGTAAGCTGCGATTCCGGCTTGAAACAGATCGATCATCACCACACAAATCCAGGCGGCACTTGTAACGCCAAACATAACAGGTAGGGACTTTAGTCCTAACTGGCGATCGCCCTCTACACTCTTGAAATCATTAACGACAGCAATTCCCAATCCTGCCAGACTGTAGATGAGCGTCAGAATCATGATCGTCCAGTTCAGGTCGCCAAACAAAGCATGACCTGCCCACCATGGTAGGGCAATGTAGCTGGCACCGAGGGCATAGTTACCCAGCCAACCGTTGCGCTTTAGCTTCAGTGGCGGAGCAGAGTAGATGTAGGCCAAGAAGGCACCGCCCAATGTTAGGGCTGTCATTGTAGGGAAAGTGTGACCAGCCCAACGGTCTAGGGCAAAGCCGACCCCAACTCCAGCCAGTAGCAGTACGAGCATCTGAGTGACGACTTGGGGAATGGAGATGGCACCGGAGGGGATGGGGCGATAGGGTTCGTTGATCGCGTCAATGTCGCGATCGTAAAAATCATTCAGTGTTTGGGTGTAACCGGCCATCAGCGGACCGGATAACAACATACATGTCGCTGACTTCAGCACATTTTCCAGCGTCCAACTGAACTCACCCGAAGAAGCCGCACCACAGACAACTCCCCAAATTAGGGGAATCCAGGTAATCGGCTTCATCAGCTGGAGGCGAATTTTCCAAATTGAGGTTTCCCCAGGTGCCGCGCCTTTCATACCTAAAAGCTGCCTGGTTTTGGCGCTGCGACTGGTAGCTAAGGGTTCTGCTGTGCTAGGCAGCATTACAGCATCAGTTGCTGAGGCTAAAGCCTCAGTTGGGCTAGGTTCGGAAGATAGGGGGGAGGGTGTTGGGTCGGACATAGGAGAGATGGGGAGATGGGGAGATGGG
>CAXUIV010000045.1:0-14802 GCA_964250875.1 uncultured bacterium | reverse complement strand
GCGAACGAGTTGAGCTGATCCACCATCGTATTGACGATTTGGGCAGTTTGCAGAAACTCACCTTGCAGCGGTTTACCAGCAATTTCGGTGGCGATCGTTTGCGTCAGATTCCCCGTTGCCACTGCCCGAATCACCCGCGTTGTTTCGGTCATCGGCTGCACCAAGTCAGCAATCAGCGTATTCACAGAGCCAATTGACGCCTTCCAAGCGCCACGAGCATGGTCGATCGAGGCCCGTTCGCCGATTTTCCCTTCCTTGCCGACCACCGTGCTGATGTGTTCTAGCTCGGTTGCCATTTGCTCGTTCATCTCAATAATGTCATTGAGCGTGTCAGCAATTTTCCCGGCGATGCCGGTTTGCTCGATCGGCATGCGGGCTGAGAAATTGCCTTTTTTAACTTCAACGAGTGTTTTGAGCAGCTGCTGGAGATCTAGGCTTTCGGAGTCAGAGGTGCGAGGTGCAGTTGTCATGGAGTTAGACTGGCGCTTTAAGTCAGATGTGGGTATGCCTCTAGCCTTATTTATACCAGAGAGCTACAGAGATTTACTTCGACCCATTATCCATTCTCTGTACCTACAGATGGCCTCTATCAATAGAGGTAATCCTTACTGCATCTATCTTAAGATAGAGGACACTGACCTGCCACTATGATCTCCCCTTCGCCTTTCACCTTTCCCCCTTCGCCTTTCCCCTTTTATGCGATCGCGTTAGTCCACCCATCAAAGCTAGCTGTCAACTCGCTCCAACTTAGCTGCAAAGTACCGGGCTTCAATTGTCCGTTCTCGTAGCCCCCATTCACTCCCCACGGATTGAAGAGGGTAAATTCTTGACTAGAAGAGTTATAGCCCACCACTGCATAGGCATGATTAGCGGCGATATCGGCGGCAGTTCCAGAAACCTTAGAATTCACACCCATTAAGTCACCAGCGTTGAAGGCGCTCACCATAGCGTTAAAGTTCAAATAGTTGTAGGTGGCGCTGCCTCCTGTGATCTGACTATCTGCATAGCCGTCCCAGCCACTAGCAATTCCTTGGTAAGAGTTGCTGGAATCGTGACCAATCCACCCAGACTCGTCCAGTTGAGCGTAGGCTTTCTCGGCGAGAGCCACCCATAATTTACCGGCACTACTGGAGGCTCCCATATTGGCGTAAGCGAGGGTGCCTGCGGCAGTAGTGGGTAAATATTTGTCTACCGTGACATAGTCGGCAACACCATTGTCATAGAAGCGAACAGTATAAGTGTTGTCACCGTTGTCAATGAACATATTTTGAATTGTGCTGGGCGAACGGAATGCTGTCTCAGCCAAACCTGCCAGAAAGTAGCAGTCACCCACAGCACCTTGTTTCACATCTTGATAGCTAATACCATTTTGAAATAGCGAGCCGTTGGCATACTGATAGGTGTAAGGTGTGCTTGGGCGATCGCTACCCAAAAACCACTTATTGATCAAATCATCCAGTTGAGTAGCACTGCTGCCAGCGGCCAAATTACCAAGGCTGCCACCCTGATAATGAGCGTTAGCAGTGTCACCGTTGACGACCTTGTTAGAGAGATCGCTGACGTAGTCTGGGAGCTTCAAGTAGTTAGCGCTACTAACAAGTGTGCGGAGGTCTGTCAGCTCAGTCGCATCAACAACGCCTGGTGCCTCTGCTTTTTTAAAGATCGCGATCATGTCATTGCGAGTTAACATGCCGTCCCGGGTAAAATCTGTCCGGGCTTCATTACGGAGAGCAGTATTTTGAATGTGCTGGTCGAACCAGTCAGGAGCGGCAGCTGTAAAAGACTGCTGTACACTGGTACTAGCTACATTTAACTTGTCATACGCCACGGCGGACAGCTCATATTGACCTGGAGTCAAACCTTTCAAGCTGTAGGTGAGGTTAAAGTTCGCCCAATGGTTATCATGGCTGTCTGCGGTAAAACTGGTAACGTCACTGAGGTCTTGCCAAGTGCCACCGTCTTTTTTCAACTGAAAATGTACTCGTGATAAATCGCTAGCGCCGTCGCCATCGTACACTTTGGCTTGAGTGAGGCTGAGGACGTCGCTGTTGCTATAGCTTTGTTTATCGGTACTGAACTGCAAGTTCTGTGGAGCTTGGTCTACCTTGAAGCTGAGCTGTACGTTGTTACTGGCAGCGCCGGATTTGCTGTAAGCTACGGCAGACAACTGATAGTTCCCATGAGTCAGCTTGCCACTGGGGATTTTGAAGCTGAAGTCCCCCCAATGGTTATCATGGCTGTCAGCGGTAAAGTTGGTGGCATTACCAATATCAACCCAGTTGCCGCCGTCTTGCTTCAGCTGAAAATGTACTCGTGAAAGGTCGCGGATACCGTCGCCGTCATAGACCTTGGCATTGGTGAGGCTGATGTCGCCAACGCTATAGATATTTTTGTTGGTGCTGAACTGGAGTTGCTGCGGAGCTTGGGCAGGATGAGACGGATTGAAACTGCTGCCGCTGAGCTTGATCCGGTATAAATCGTTAGCGCCTAAATGACCCAGACTGGTTATTAAGTCCTGAGCTTGAGTGATATTAAAGCCTTTACCTGTACTTAGAGTGCGCTCAGCATAGTTAAACAGCATAACTTCCCCTTCACATCGGATAATAGATCCGAGCCGGTGTTCTAACTCCTCAAAAGCCCCGAATAGGGAGATTTATGACGTGAGTAGTGAAGAGTTAGAAGGCTCAGGAGTACATTGATCCTGCTCTCTGCAACTCAGCAACAGGTATGCTGCAACTACTGAACTGTAAAACAAAGGTGCTTAAAGTTACTATAAAAAGCAGTGATATAACGTAGCCAGCGCAACTGGCTACCCAAGTATGTACTTTAAATTTTGAAACTCTAGCCGCCTAATTCTGTCCGGACTATTTAAGAATATCTAGAAAAGCAAAAACCTCCCGCGCCAACAGGGTATCTGTCAAGATTGCAACTCCAATGACTCGCTCTAGTGGCACTGGCAAACTCTTGACTTGGATGCCGTTTGGTATGGGTTCTGCTGCTAGTCGAGCCATTATGGTTGCTCCTAAACCCTGCTTCACCATGCTCAAAACTGTTGAGTCTTCCCTCACTTCGTAGTCAATTTTGAGGGTTTGACCAAACCGCAATAGGTGTTCGTGGACAGCTCTGTTGTTTTGAACGCTGCGAACATTTAAGAGCATGGGATAGTTTGCCAAGTTCTCCCAGCTTAGAGGCGTATCAGAATGTAATGAACCAGGTGGCAGTAGTGCCACAAATTCATCTCGCAACAGTTCCCAGGTTTCGAACTCAGCTTTTGTTGGCAGAGCTGTAAGTCCCACATCAGCCTTTCCTTCCTGCAATGCTTGCTCAACGTCAGCGTAGCGATCATAATCTGTGATCACAACACTGATCTCTGGAAATTTGCTCCGAAACTGAACGACAAGCTCTGGCAGAATGTGCGTTGCAATACTTCGAACTGAGGCAATCCGAACTTGTCCGCTCTGTAATGTCCGCGCTCGGTTAGCTTTGTCTCGAATCGTCCCCAAAAGCTGCAAAACCTGACGTGCTTCCTGAATGATCTGCTCTCCAATTGGTGTTAGAGTTGCACCGTGCCGACCTCTAAAGAGCAGTACAACGCCCAACTCCTCTTCAAGGGTGGCGATCGCGTGACTGATGGTTGATTGAGTTAACTCCAGATCGAGCGCTGCTGAGCTAAAGTTCCCGCGCTCGGCGATCGCCACCAAAGCCCGTAACTGAGAAATTTTCAACTTACTATCGCTGATCTCATTCATATAAGTAGATCGGTGAGAATCAATAATGACTTTTTAAGGTTGGGCATGGGGCACGGGGCATGGAGCGTTGGCAACAAACTAGCAATTTACCCCCTTAACATCACTTGCTTTATTTCCGCCTACTTACTTAAGTAATTACAAAAACAATTGAATTATACCTATCGATTTTATCGATAGAAGTCATCTAAGTAGACATTTGATCAAGCAGTTGCGTAACAGATAAACTTCTAAAACAGCACAAATGCTTACATTCATACAAATATCAACTCCAGTTTTTTGCCAATGCCCTATGCCCCGTGCCCCGTGCCCTGTGCCCAACCTCAACAAATCACTATTAATTCTCACCAATTTATTTAGCCAAATGAACTCATTATTTCCTTTAATTTTTTCCTTTACTTTATTACTATTCAGTGTCATCAAGGGATACTTTGTTGCTTATCCTCTGCTAATTTCTCTAGTAGTCTTCATAGTCACTTTTTCTCGTAAAGGATTTTCTGTTGCTGCCTTGGTTGCAATGGGAATTGCCAGCAGCCGCAAATCTCTCCCCGTACTCGGCATCCTGTTATTGATTGGAGCAGTCACAGCCATTTGGATGGCGGCGGGAACAATTCCAGCTCTGATATACTATGGGATTCAATTGATTCATCCTCAATACTTTGTCCTTTCAGCTTTTGTCCTAACCAGTCTGATTTCCCTGCTGTTGGGCACTTCTTTCGGCACAGTCAGCACAGTAGGAGTTGCTCTGATGATCGCCGCCCAAGGAGCGGGCATCAACCCTCACCTCATTGCCGGAGCAATCGTTGCCGGAGCTTATTTTGGCGATCGCTGTTCTCCCATGTCTTCTAGTGCCAATCTAGTTGCTAGCGTCACCCAAACGAATCTCTATAAAAATATTAGAGCTATGATTGCTACAACGTGGGCACCCTTTATTGCTTCTGCTGTGTTCTATCTACTCTTTTCGGCTGGCAATCCAGTCGGAGTTGGTAGTAGCGTAATTTTAGAAATTCCTCAATTTTTTAATATCAATCCGTTAGCTATACTGCCAGCTTTGACGGTTTTAATTCTAGCGTTGCTACAGGTTGAAGTTAAATTGACGTTGCTAGCTAGCATTGCGATCGCCTTCGCTTTAGGGATACTGCTTCAGGGCTACTCCTGCTTTCAGCTCATTAAGTTTGCTTTACTAGGATTTACCCTGGATTCTAAAGTTGGCTTAGGTTCAATTCTAACTGGAGGTGGTATCGCCTCAATGGTTAAAGTTTCAGTCATCGTGATGCTCTCAACAGCTCTAGCTGGAATTATCGTTGGTACAAAAATGCTTGCACCTGTGGAAAGGCTGCTTGAAAGAGCGTCAGCAAGAAGTGACTTGTTTTTGGGAACAACGGCAGTGAGCTTGGCTTCAGCCGCTTTTGGCTGCACCCAGACGATCGCCATTCTTATGACTCAGCAGCTTGCCCAGAAAACATACAAAAGAGAGTTAGACGACTATCAACTGGCGATAGATATTGAAAATACTGCGGTTGTACTTTCGCCACTGATTCCTTGGAATATAGCCGGATTTGTTCCAGCAGCCGTTTTGATGACTGACTCCGGCTTTATTCCTTATGCTGTTTATCTCTACCTGCTTCCACTGTTTGATTTCATTCGATTCAGGCTGATAGAAACCCTAGGAAGAAGGTCAGAGGATGTTTGAGCGTTTGCATATATCTTCAGTCGGGCATCTCATCAATGCTGCGCGGTTCAACTGGCGGCTGCTGGTTCATCTCGTGGCGGTACTGACTAGACAGTTCATACGCCTTCATTCGTACCCGCTGAATTGAGCCGAGTGGTCGATGCTCTGGGAGACAGTGCCAAGCGCTGAACGACAGCACCTCATCAGCATAGACACGGCGGGCTGGACTGTACGCCTCCTGAATGGGAATCGTGATCTTGGCGATCGCCTGATAAGGGCTTTCATCCTCTGGCCACCGGATTGAGGCGTCCTCGACAGGCATCCGCTCCAGGTTCGTGCAAAGCTGGGCACGCAGTTCGTACTCGGCTGTGTGTTCACGAAAAAAGGCGACGACGAGGTCTCTGAGAGTAGAGTGTTCGTCCATTTTGATCTGTTTGCCCATCAGGGATTGCAGACTCGGTGACACTGGGACAGCAGCGATCTTGGCAATGTAGTCTCCGTAGCGGAGGGCTGCCGTGCTGTAGTACGTCTCACCCAAAATATGCGTTGTGGGCTGCGTTATGCCCAACGCAGTGGGGTATAGTTCTACCCCAACTTTTTCAGTTACAGTGTTGATGGTGCGAAGTGCCGTGGTCAAGAGTTGCTGTGCTTCTTCCGGAGCGCTGACCACAACTTTTTCCTGAAGCAACTGTTCCTGAAGGTAGCGAGCAACATTACCAGACGGGAAAATCGGCTTGTCGAGCAGTAGAAAGTCTTGAGTCAGCGCCTCCGCTTCTTGTTGCAGAAATTTACGCCCTTCCACCCCAATCACCTTGATCGCCATGCCGCGAAACGACGATACACCATCGGGCATAACGTCACCTGGAGCGCTTGAGAATCGAATCATGACGGGGTAGGTTCGAGGCTCACGGAACAATCCTTGCGCCAGCGGTACTGGCAGGTCATAGATCGTTAATTCTCCCTTCAGGGCACCGTGACCTTTAGCGTGTGCCCCACGCATCGCGTGACGGTGTTTGTCAAACACCTTTTGCCGCATGCGCTCGAAAGAAGCGATCGTCTCGCCAATCAGTCTTTCCTCATCGGGTTGCTCGACTTCTACATTGTCGCTGTATCGGACGTATGACTGATTTGACATGTTCGGTATATGTTTAACTAGTCAACTAAAATTCTTCACACTTTATCTTCACACTTTATTTATACCAATGGGTTTAAACAGTTGCGAGTCTGCGCCATAAAAAGTGCCAACACTAGCAGAAAAGATAGAATAAGCAGTATCCATATTCAGTATCGGCGCTGACGACGCAACGATCGACAATCGCTCTTCCAGAAGCCTTTCGACAGTTGGTGCGGATTGCTAAAGCTGGCAAGTCATCCCAATTATGGAGTCATCAATGAAATCCCTCTATGAAAGTGATTTTTATGCCTGGACACAGCAGCAGATGCATCTGCTGAAGGAACAAGCTTGGCAAAGTTTAGATGTGCAAAATTTGGTTGAGGAGCTGGCAGACTTGGGAAGACGGGAACGGCAAGAACTCCGAAGTCGCTTGGCTGTGCTATTGGGACACCTGCTGAGATGGCAGTTCCAACCCGAACACCGTGGCAATAGCTGGCTGGCAACTATGCGAGAACAACGCCGTGAAATCACTCTGTTGCTACAGGAAAATCCTAGCCTTAAGCCCTACCTATCCGAAGCGATGACATTCGCCTATAGAACTGGACAGGATCTTGCCGTTCGGGAGACGGGCTTCAGCTACGAAATCTTCCCGGTGGAGTGTCCTTACCTCCTTCAAGAGGCGCTAGATGATACATTTCTACCGGACCAATAGTTGAATAGGTTCGTCCAGACTTTTGTGAGCAGTCCCTACCATTGAAGATGAAACTGATTCTACCGAGTGAATTTGCAGGTGAATTGAAGCCAAGGCTAGCTGCTAACCATCCAGATGTGCAGGTAGCCTGGGTGGATACAGATGGCAACTTTGACGGCGACCCCAGTGATGCAGAAGTTTATCTCAACTGGTTTTACCTCAAACCGGATACCCTTCATCGAGTTCTGGCAGCAGCACCTGCTCTACGCTGGCAGCAAACACCCAGTGCGGGAGTGAATCACATTCTCACCCCCACATACTTGCAGCGTGATATTACCCTAACTAATGGGGCTGGCACATTCGCAATTCCAATTTCCGAATTTGTGCTGATGTACATCCTCTTTCATGCCAAGAATTTGCCCAAGCTCCTGGCGCTACAGGCGGACCACACCTGGAAGCGAAGCATCCAACTGCCAATGCAAGAAGTGATGGATAAGACGCTGTTGATTGTTGGGGCGGGGAGTATTGGACAGGAAATTGCCCAACGTGCCAGTGCTTTTCGGATGCGTGTCTGGGGTTCTCGCCGTCATCCTCAACCCACACTCGGATTTGAGCGAGTTGTGGGGGCAGACGAATGGCGATCGCTGCTGCCAGAAGCAGACTACGTGGTCTTGGCAACTCCCCTGACGTCTGAAACCAGAGGTATGATTGATGCTGCCGCCTTGCGCCTTATGCGTCCCAATGCTTACTTGATTAACATTGCGCGGGGTGCTGTAGTGGATGAAGCAGCATTGCTTGTCGCCCTGAAGGAAAACTGGATTGCTGGGGCAGGATTGGATACCTTTCATACCGAGCCTTTGCCCCCCGATAGTCCTTTCTGGTCGCTGCCCAACGTCTTTGTCACACCCCACTGTTCAGGATTTTCATCGCAGGTTGTAGAACGCACGTTTGCCCTATTTCTTGACAATTTAGAACTCTATCGAGCGGGTAAGCCCCTCCGGAATGTAGTGGATAAAACCGCAGGCTACTAGTGTCGGTTTTGGCTTGGTTTTTTATTCACCTATCAGCCTATTTCTGCCTATTTCTATAGTTGCACGTATGCAAGAAACAATTGCTGTTATTTTTGATTTTGACGATACTCCGGGTGCAGACAGTACATCTGTTCCGCTCAAACCCGTCCCCCTGCCAGAAGATACAATAATCACAACCCATCACCCACAACGGCAATGGTTCAAACCCCCACCAAATCCCTGACCCTCGACGAATTTCTTGAGCTACCGGAGACCAAACCCGCTCTTGAGTTCATCGACGGTCAGACGATCCAGAAACCGATGCCCCAAGGAAAACACAGCACAATTCAACTTGACCTTGGTGCTGACATTAACTGGGCACTCAAGCCTCAGCACATTGCCCGCGCTTATCCAGAATTACGCTGCACGTTTGGTGGTCGCTCAATCGTCCCAGATATTGCGGTCTTTACCTGGAAACGCATTCCCCGCGACGCAAACGGTGAAGTTGCCAATACCTTTACGCTTACCCCTGACTGGACGATTGAAATCCTCTCGCCTGATCAAAGCCAAACCAAAGTCATCCGCAACATCCTCCACTACCTTGCCCACGGCACTCAAATGGGTTGGCTGATTGACCCCGATGAGAAATTGGTGTTTGTCTATTTTGCCGATCAGCGCATTGCCATCTTTGAATCTGAGGGCGATCGCCTCCCCGTTCCGCCCTTCGCCGCATCCTTCAGTCTCACCGTTGGGCAAATGTTGGATTGGCTAGCCGAATAGCCTAAGCTCACCCTGACTACCTATAGCAATGCCACTTGAATCAAAGGTAAACTACAATGAATCCTCAACTATCGCTTACTAACAATAAAACCCTTTATGAATCAGACTTCTACCTGTGGTTGACAACAACAGCAGAACATCTACATCAAGGTAACTTTTCAGAAATAGATCTAGATGACTTAATCGAAGAAATCGAGGGAATGGCAAGAAAAGAAAAACAAGCTTTGAAAAGCAACCTAAGAGTCTTGCTGATGCACCTACTCAAATGGAATTACCAACTAGACAAACGGACAAATAGCTGGCGTTTTACCATCCGCGAACATAGAAAACGCCTAGAAGATGCTTTTGCTGATAGTCCTAGCCTTAAACCTTACTACCTGGAGATTTTTTTCAAAAGCTATCAAGATGCTAGAGAATTGGCGGCAGACGAAACTGGATTAACTCTTGACAACTTTCCTGTGAATTGCCCTTTCGATCCAGAGGAAGCTCTAAACGAAGATTATTTACCTGATTGAATCCCTAAAGCCTGTTAGACAAAACTGAACCTCGCGAGTAGTTCTGTTCCATAGGTGGCGAACCAGCAACAGCATAACAACCATTTCCAGACATAACTAATCTGCTTGTTGATGCAGAGGAAGTCGTTGAGAAGCGGGCATCACGATTATTCAAATGCTACGTCTTCATAAAGCACATCTAGTGCGCCCTCAAAGCCGATACTGTCGAGCCGAAATGATGTCTGTTGTGGCGTGTAGAACTGCAAAACCCACAGCCCTTGCTCATGGCGTCGGTAGCATTCGACTCGCTGCCGCTTGGTACTAATCAGGACATACTCGCGTAGGCTCTCTAGAGCCTGGTAGTCGGCAAACTTGTCACCCCGATCGAAAGCTTCGGTAGAGTCAGACAAAACTTCGACGATTAAAGTAGGAAATCGCTTATATGTGGAGGTTTCCAAGTAGCGTGGATCGCATGTAACTAGGACATCGGGGTAGTAGAACCGATTGAGGGTTTCGATTCGCGCTTTCATATCCGAGATGTAAACGCGACAGCCTGAAACTCGGACATGGCTACGGAGTAGGGCAAACAGGTTTCCGGCAATGGTAACGTGCGAGTCGCTTGCCCCAGCCATTGCATAGACTTGTCCGTCTATGTATTCGTGTTTGACGTTGCTCTGTGCCTCCATCTGGAGGTATTCATCAGAGGTGAGTAGCTGTTGGGGAGAGGCAATCATTAGTTAGGACCTCAAAGATGGGGTAATATTGGCTTCCCGATCTGCCTGTAGCTGAAGAAATCTCATTCTTGCTGGAGAGGGATTGCGCTGCTGCTCCTCTCGCATCTCTTGAGAGAACCTTAACCAATCAGCAAGGTATACGTCTACCTCCGGCTGATAGTGCAAATAGTACAGGATTGTGGCGTAAACTTGCTCTAAAGTAATAGTATGGAACTGTTCGGCGATCTCTTCAGGACTTTTGCAGTGATAGATGTACTCGTAGAGAATGCTCTCAATTCCAATTCGCGTTCCTTTTAACCGAATGTCGTCTAATGCGAGGGTGTTGAAATAGTCTTCGAGTTGAACCATATCCTATTTTCACTTACAGTCAGTTCCTTCTATTTTAGGCAATTGAGAGATTTCAAGTTGCCAGCGAAAATGTTCCATATTCAGAACGACCTATGACCTTGCCGCAACCTCAGTCGCACAGGCCCATTGAATCTCCTCAGTCACCATCCCCCTTGCCCTCTTGGCAGATTGAGCTGCTGTATGACGGTGAATGTCCGTTATGTCTGCAAGAGGTTAACTTTTTAAGAAAACGGGACGCAGGGAGATATTGCTGACGATGACTACAATCCTGAAGCGCATGGAGGAATTGATTTTGAAACGGCGATGGGACGCATCCACGCCCTACTTCACTCAGCAAATATTTCAGCCAAGGTATCGAGAACTAACTTCTGCTCATCGGGGCTAATTTGACCGAGCTGTTTGACCAATCGAGTTTTGTCAACTGTACGGATCTGGTCGAGAACAATCTGTCCATCCTTGTCTTGAAAATGACAAACTACTCTTGTAGGGTAGTATTGACCTCTCGTAGTCATTGGAGCAACGATGACAGTAGCAATATGACGGTTCATCTCGTCGGGTGAAATAACTACACATGGTCGTGTCTTCTGAATCTCACTGCCAACGGTTGGATCAAGGCTAACCAGGAAAACATCAAAACGCCTAACTACCATTCCCATTCAACCCGATCCCATTTTGTGGTGTTCGCATCATCGAGCAGAACATCATCTTGTCTGTCTGCCATTGCGGCAAAAGCTTCATCCCATCCAACACGGGATGGTGATGCTGCACGAACAATGAGATGGTCACCCTGTACTTCGATCTCAACCTCTGTATAAATACTGCTTTGCTCCAATAGAGGTTTGGGAATACAAATGCCCTGAGAGTTGCCAATTTTAACGATCCTCGTTCTGATTGCTGCGGCCATGTCTGAGTACCTTTGCAAGAGGGAGTAATTACATTGTTAGCACCGAAGGCATGAAACGCCTACCAAGAGCTATTCTTTAAGTAAAAACAAATTAATTCAAAATTACCTATGCCCTCGCCAAAACCTCAGTCACACAGGCCCATCGAAGCCCCTCAGTCTCCATCCCCCTCGCCCTCTTGGCAGATTGAGCTGCTGTATGACGGTGAATGTCCGTTATGTCTGCGAGAGGTTAACTTTTTAAGAAAACGGGACGCAGGGAGATATTGCTGACGATGACTACAATCCTGAAGCGCATGGAGGAATTGATTTTGAAACGGCGATGGGACGCATCCACGCCCTACTTCACTCAGCAAATATTTCAGCCAAGGTATCGAGAACTAACTTCTGCTCATCGGGGCTAATTTGACCGAGCTGTTTGACCAATCGAGTTTTGTCAACTGTACGGATCTGGTCGAGAACAATCTGTCCATCCTTGTCTTGAAAATGACAAACTACTCTTGTAGGGTAGTATTGACCTCTCGTAGTCATTGGAGCAACGATGACAGTAGCAATATGACGGTTCATCTCGTCGGGTGAAATAACTACACATGGTCGTGTCTTCTGAATCTCACTGCCAACGGTTGGATCAAGGCTAACCAGGAAAACATCAAAACGCCTAACTACCATTCCCATTCAACCCGATCCCATTTTGTGGTGTTCGCATCATCGAGCAGAACATCATCTTGTCTGTCTGCCATTGCGGCAAAAGCTTCATCCCATCCAACACGGGATGGTGATGCTGCACGAACAATGAGATGGTCACCCTGTACTTCGATCTCAACCTCTGTATAAATACTGCTTTGCTCCAATAGAGGTTTGGGAATACAAATGCCCTGAGAGTTGCCAATTTTAACGATCCTCGTTCTGATTGCTGCGGCCATGTCTGAGTACCTTTGCAAGAGGGAGTAATTACATTGTTAGCACCGAAGGCATGAAACGCCTACCAAGAGCTATTCTTTAAGTAAAAACAAATTAATTCAAAATTACCTATGCCCTCGCCAAAACCTCAGTCACACAGGCCCATCGAAGCCCCTCAGTCTCCATCCCCCTCGCCCTCTTGGCAGATTGAGCTGCTGTATGACGGTGAATGTCCGTTATGTCTGCGAGAGGTTAACTTTTTAAGAAAACGGGACGCAGGGAGAGGGTTGGTAGCGTTTGTGGATATTGCTGACGATGACTACAATCCTGAAGCGCATGGAGGAATTGATTTTGAGACGGCGATGGGACGCATCCACGCCCTACTTCCTGATGGCACAGTCGTTAAAAATGTAGCGGTTTTTCGCCGAGTCTACGAGACTCTAGGGATGGGATGGATTTATGCAGTGACCAAGTTGCCAATCATCGGTTTCATTGTTGATTGGCTGTATGGAATTTGGGCTGACTGGCGGCTGCCCCTCACTGGACGACCAAACTTAGCGGCGATCGCCGCCACTCGCCAGCAGCGCCTTGAGTGCAAGCCGCAGGAGCGTTGTCGTCTGACTGACGATTGATCGAAAAATTCGCCGTATTTCTACCATCAACTCCGAACAACGCTCTGCTTAGTGGGATACTTCAAGCGGAACATGGGTTCTCCTACACCAATCCCTTAATGATATTCCTAGAACTAGCAAGGATGGATTTATGCATTAACTATTTTGCTAAATTCCGTCTGCATCCCTGCACCTAAAAACGACAGACAAATTATTCGCTGGCATCGGCTGAGTTTCAACAAGTAAGAGATTTTGCGATCGCGCCACCGCTACCACCTCGTCCAGCTCTCGCACGCCCCACTCTGGGTTCTGCTCCTGAAGACTCTCATCAAACATAGCATTGCTGGGTGCCGTATGTCCTCCCTGTTTAAATGGCCCGTAGAGATACAGAATCCCCGCTGGAGGGAGAATTCGCCCTGCTCCTGCCATCAACCCCAAACAAGCTGCCCAAGGAGCAATGTGAATCATGTTGATGTTAACGATCGCCCGAATCGGGTCGCGCTTGAGGTCAATATTTTGTAACGGTGGTTCATCCTCCACGCTCCAAACCGGATCGCGAGCATCTAGAGCAAGCGGTGGATACAGATTATCCGCCGGACAACGCTCTCGCCATGCTGCAATGCTGGCTCGCGCTATAGGGTTGGGGTCAGATGGAATCCACTGGCGGGGATGTAGTCGAGGGGCCAAGAAGACGGCATGCTCTCCAGTGCCGCTGGAGACTTCTAACACCGTGCCTGTCTGCGGCAGAACTCGCAGCAGCACGTCCAGAATCGGTTCACGATTGCGTTGTGTTGCCGGAGCATGCTGGCGAACATCTGGAAATTGAGTCATCGGCTGTAATGCAACCTCTCTACACCTGGCAACTCCCACCAGTCACCCCAACTGAACAATATTGGGACTAGCGTTTTTTATCCGCATGTACCAAAGAGTTAAGAAAGAGTAAATGATTACACCATCCTATCTACAATCACGACAGAATAAGATGCAGATGCATTTCAACGCCATTCACCACTAACTCTGAGCGTTCTCAATGAGCAATCTGGCTGAACATTACAAAGTCCTCGAACTTGAGTGTGGAGCTTCGCCGGAAGATATCAAGCAAGCTTACAGGGATCTGGCGATGGTCTGGCACCCGGACCGTTTCTCTGACAATCCGCGGCTGCAACAAAAGGCTCAGGAAAAGTTAAAAATAGTGAATGAAGCTTATGCAAACTTAAGAGCTTACCACCGCAGCGAGCGAGATAGGGCTAACAGAGCAGCTCAGAAGCCTCAATCACAGCGCCCTCCTTCGGCTTCCCAGCAGCCGCAACGCCCTCCAACAGCAAAAAGGCGAAATGAGACGAGAACCCAACCCCATGTCAAGCAAAATGCAGGACAATACAATCCAATCATCTCACTTCAGGAAGCGAAAAGAATTCTGACCAAATTTAAATTCAACCTAGTTGAGACCGGATCTGGCTTTTGCGCCCACTATAGAAGTGGCCCTTTCGATCTGGACGTCCGAGAAGATGCTCCTGAAGTTGTTCTCTCAGTTCCCTGCGACTCCGTTGACACCTTTCACCGAGTATTGCTCTCAATTCCCTGTAAGTCTGCTGGCATGTTTCACCACTCAGATGCCCAAGAACTGATTCATCTGTTGAAATCCACTTTAGGTGTGTAAGCGGCATGGGGAACTGAAGCAATAGCTCATACTGGAAAAAGATCAGCTTATTGAGTTTCATGCTAGGTACCCCAAACTATCCAATTCAAACGCCTCACAGCGGCTACCACTGGGATGGCAGTAGCCGCCGCTTTTTTGAAG
>CAXUIV010000044.1:13540-14860 GCA_964250875.1 uncultured bacterium | reverse complement strand
GAATCTCAGCCTGCACCACAAGCTCCACCCGCGTCACCTTCCCCCTTACCAGTAGAAAAACTTAATCAGAAAAGTCTTATGTCAAAGCTGATGGAACCAGAGAAAGAGGCAACCACCCGCGTCACTGTCGATCTGCCTAGGTCGATGCATCGCAAGCTATCCATCTTGTGTGCGAGAACCGGGCGAAAAAAAGTTGAGGTTATCCGAATGCTTCTGGATGAGGCGTTACAGGAGATTAATGAGTAATGCAGTATTGCAGTAATGCAGTATTAGCTTGTTTGATTTAGACACTCATTTAAGCCGGACAGGAAAATGCCCCTTTCTTGAATGTTGTCACAAGGGTTTCAGGCATTATTTTTGTAGAGGTTTAAACCGGACAACTTACAACTAACAGCAAAACACTTTGACCTTGGCTAAGAGTTCTTCTAAATTAATTGGCTTACAAATAAAATCATTTGCTCCTAGAGCTAGACCTTCGCTCGCATTTACCTCTCCATGAGCCGTCAACAGTAAGATTGGGATAAAGGGCAACTGCTGATTCTGGCGGATCCACTAAGTCACCTCATATCCACTCATCCCTGGCATCATTATGTCCAACAGCACTAGGCTACTGTAAACACAGAAACAATGCACAACCTATGAGCAACGATGAATGGCAGCGAGAGTATCGGGAGCAGAACGAACGGGAAATTTCCCAAAGGAAGCAACAACGACAGCGGGAGTACTTGGAGTGCCTAGAGCGATTCGCGTCTGAGACTCTCAAAGCGCTTCAAATCGCAGTAAAGCAGCCTGGGGATGTGGAGATGTTAGTGCAGCAGCAAGCTGAAGAATGGCAGGAACTTCAGCGATTGAAAAAGCTATTGAAGTGAGATGTACCGATACAGATAGCAACTGTTTTGTTTACACTAAGGGCCTTCAACTCTTAAGATTAATCGACTGCCGCAATCAGTATAATTCCTAACCTAATCTCCGGCCAATTCAGTAATCCTGCTATAAGTTGTACTGCTGTTGCAGATTTAATCTTCTTTTAAAGAAAATTTAACTACTTCCTGATAAATTTACCCGTGTCGAGGTGCATATCCAAAATCTACAAATATAGGAGTGGCATCAATGTCTTTTTCAGGGCGTAGATTACTACCTTGTTTAATTCTAGCTACGTGTGTAGCAGCGGGAATGTTCGCATTTAAAGTTTTGGCAATGGATGTTCAGGAGGTGCCTGCTGGTGGCTGTCTCCGATTCGATTTTGAAAACGGTGGAAAGCTATGCTCTGACGGGACTGCCACCTTTTTAGATGGGAGCCAGATTAATTCTGATGGCACG
>CAXUIV010000044.1:0-13440 GCA_964250875.1 uncultured bacterium | reverse complement strand
AGATGGGAGCCAGATTAATTCTGATGGCACGTATACTCTGTCAGACGGCACTGTAATTAATCCGGACGACTACCCCAACGACTACGCCGGTAGTGGTGGCTAGGGCAAAGTAATTTCAAGTTGCAGTTTTACTTTCAATGCTTCAGTCCTTCTGGGGCTAGCCTTTCCTGCTGAAAATTTATAGGATGCCGAAAAAATGATTAGAAGAAAGTTAGCGGTTCTCGCTTCTTCACTCCTAGTGCTTGAAACAACAGCTCTAGACGCTGTTGCGGGAACAGGTAGGAAACAAGGGGCAGGTGGAATTACAACCCTTACGTGCGTCTATAATCCCCCGACTCAACGAAGCATTGCTTTCTGGGAATTAGAAACAACAAACGGCGGAAATCTTTACGGAGGAAGGATTAACATCTCTTTTAACAACGGGGAAGGTAATACCTATTTTGGACTACTTCCTAGAACAAGGACAGCGATCGGCACGTACAGGAGTACTCGGCCTGCTGCGCTTGCATTCGTGTCAGGCTATGCAGTTGGGTTTTCACCTGACTTTTTACATTTTTACGTTTATACTATTGAGCGGCTTGGAGTGCAATGTGACCCAGACGCATACATTCAGCGACCTGTCGCCCTTGGTCCCGGTCCTGGTTCTGGTTACTAACACTTAAACTCCAAAGGAAAGGATTAAAATACTTTTAACCTTTTCCTTCGAAGTAGTTATGTTTGAAGTCCTGGGGAACGACTCTTTTAGTCTCGGTTATAGTTTTAACAAAAATGTTGATTTTTGTGTCTGGGTCCTGGAAAATACCGGATTGCAAGTACCTCCATTTGATCGCCATTCAGGGACAAATGGCCAGACAAGCTCGTCTGGGTTAGATGGTCCAGCTTGGCAGAATTGGCTGTCCAGAGTTGTGACAACTCTGGACAATCGTTTGTGTTGGAGTGAGACAATATCTCCGGTAGATGTTGTGGCAGATACTCAACAATTGTCGGCTTTATTTACACAAGCTAGCGGACGAAATATTTCGATTAGTGAGAACAATCTGGAGTCCGCAAGGCAGGGACTTGAAAGGTCAAACAATTGGCATCAACAGCAGTATCAAGAAGCTCTTGTTGCATTCAATAGTCTTTCGCTGAATATCGCTCCCACTGAAGCATTGCTAGTCAAACCACCAGATGTCTGGAACGGTAAAGCGGCAGTAGGAGAATTATTAAAGGGCTTATGGCAGGTTTATTTACCCACAGCTTATCAGAGAGATGCAATCGGGAATTTAGCTATGCCAAGCGAAAGAGAGGAGACCGAGGAAAGCACTCAAAATAAAGTGTCTCAGTTACTTTATGAGTGTCTTGTTCCCTTTAAAGAACATTTGCCAACTGTGGAAGTCTACCGAGTTGCTTACCCGTTTCCAGTCAAATATGCAACGTTACCCAATGGAATTATTCTCTCAGATGCCATTTTCCAATTCAATCGCGAAGCGCTTTGTCAGAGCGTTGAAAATGCTGCACGGGATCTTGTCAACGCTCGCAACTCTTAACACGCTTCAGACCGTACTGTTCGCTCTGGCCATTATCTCAATTAACCCGTGGGGAGGCACTAGAGGGGAGGTTTGGACCAAGCCAAAGGTGTTCGTGGTTGCACTGATTACTTTCGTTAACCTGATGGTCCTGTGGACCCCTAGGAGCGTAAAGCTGTCCTGGTTCTGGAAAATTAGCCTCTTACTGTGGGGCTTATTTCTTGGAATTGGATCCCTCACAACTTTCCACAGCCCCTTTCCTGTGCGAAGTCTTATGGGTCAGAACACGATGGGGGATGGATTGCTGTACTGGATAATGATCGCCGTCTTCACCCTAAGCAACGCACTGCTGCTAAAACTTCACCCAGAGCTAATTCGCGCTCAAATGGATGGCTTGCTGATTGGAGGGATCATCCTTGCTCTGAGTGTCTTCCCTCAGGCTCTGGACTGGCATATTGACTATACAGCGACATCAGGACGGCTGGGAAGACCCGGTGTCTTGCTCTCAACTATTTATCAAAACCAACAGCCAATCGGCCTGTACTCGCATCGCGGTCATGCGGCTTTCGTGCTGGCCGAGACAGGGGTCTTAGCGGTGGTAGCGTATCTATGGAAATGGTTAAGTGTTCGCTTAACTGCTATGACGCTTGCCCTAGTCATTCCAGCGCTATTACTGACCCAGACCAGAGCTGGAATACTCGCTCTACTCGCAGGGGTTGCTTTTTTGTTGGGACGTAAACATCACAAGCTCTTGGTTCCTGCGGCTCTGATTGGACTGCTAGTTGTGGGAATCGCGACCGTTACTAGACACGGTATTCACTGGTCTCTTGTCCAGCGGCTCACGTCGGATAGAGCTTACTTGTGGGAGCTATCAACTCGTGGTATCAGCAAGCAGCCTGTTTTGGGGTGGGGCTTCGATGGGTTCGGCGTCGCCTACCCCTATATCCGTGATCGGCACTGGACACCGACCGCCGTGATTGTTAGTGACTTTGACGCTCAGTACTTGGATGCAAAGGGACACCTGCATGTAATAGATCTGCTTTCAACAAAAGCTCATAACCTGGTGCTGGACATGGCTTTATCTACAGGCATCCTGGGGTTGTTGTCATATTTGGCGCTGTTGGGATTCTACTTCTTTCTTGTCGTCAAATCGCCCTACCGTGGTATTGGGGCAGTAGGGATCGCTTACCTTGTATTTACTTTCACTTGGTTTGAGTCTGCTCAGTTTACTCACATAGCTTTTTGGTCTTTCAGCCTAGCAGAAGCTTCTAGAAAGCATGTTTAACAAAAAGATTTTTTCCTGTCTCTCAGTGCTTGTTGGATTTGCTGCTGTCGGCTTAGCGATTTCAACCTATACGAATGCTAAGAGTTGCGGAAGTGCCAGCGGGGGACCAACGGAGAACCCTATTGCAAAAAGGTACGGCAAGCAGACTTACACCTGGACTGATGAGATTAAATGGCAATGCGTTTACAATATTAACGACTTCAAAGGTAACACCCTTGTTAACCGCTTTAACGCAGCTAGAGATGCTGCTAAGAATAACGGTGGAGGAGTTGTCTACTTCCCCAAAGGCACATATCAATTTACTGACAGCATCTATTTAAAATCTGGAGTGGTCATCCGAGGAGAAGCGCTAAACATTGCTGATGCTAAACTAAGCAAATACAGTCCTCTAAGTAGGCTGGAATTCCCTAAGTACCAGCCAACCTTTTCGGGAGGGGGAACCTTAAACAACACGGCATTTAAGAAGATTTTGGCATTTGACCCCAATAATGATAGTAATATTGGGGTTGTTGATCTAGACATAAATCGAGCTGGAATTTATTTTCTGGCTAATATTAGTACCGATGGTAATCAGAATATCGTTGTTTACGGCATTAGAAGTAACAACGTATCTGACCTTAATCCTTTTGTTCCGGCAAAATTTCAGTCTCGTTGGTTGCGGTATCCAGATCTGTTTGGTGCCAACATAAAGATCAATGCTTTGAAGAATGTTTTGGTGGCCAACAATCGCTTGAACGACGCTACTACTGATAACTACGACCAGCCTAACTATCAAGTAAAGTCGCTAGACAATAAATCAATAGTCACTTATTCTGAGGGGTGGAAAGTTCCTTTCGACTATGCCAACCACTACGGAATTGTTGTTAATCGCTCTAAAGCAAAAATATTTGAGCTAAGTTTCAAACCTCACGCTGACCCAGTTACAGAGCCTGGGCTTTTCCGTGAGGGTATTACTATTCGAGACAACTGGATCTACCACACAATGAGGGCAGGAATACGAGCTAGTGGGGAAGGGCTAGTTGTCCAAGACAACCAGATTAGGGATAAGCCAGTCAAGCAATGGTGGACAGACCGTAGAGGTCTGAGACTGCCATTCCCGAACGAGACATTTGAAAATCGGGCAATTGATTGGTCAGGACAAAACGTCCTAATTCAAGGGAACGAGTATGAGGTGTATCGCCATCGACTTTTCAATTCCGACCGCCTCAGTGTTGATGGGGAAGGAATTTTAATTCAAGAATGCTGTGGCGGCACAAAAATTGATGGAGCCAAGATTGAGGGCAATTCTGGTAATTCTTATATTGGTTTGTTCTGGACTCCCTTTATTCAAAATGTTAGCATTCTCAAAAATAAGTTGTTAACTAATAACAATCCGGAGACTCCGTTGATTTACGTTTATGCTGATCTCTATAAAACTCCTAATGCCATGTACAACGTGCAGGTTGAGGACAACATTATCAACGGTAGTATGTTATTACAAGCAAGTCTTGGTGGCCGTGGGAATGTCATTAAAAACAATGTAGGGAATCGTAGCGGTTTCATTCAATATTCTTGCTCAATTAGCATAAATAAAAATAGCGGATTTGCAATCAGACCCTGCCTCCCAACCTCTCCTCCAAAAAACATTAATTAGTCACTGCAATAAGCGGAAGTAGTTGAGAATTGGCAGTAGGCTGGCAGTGAGAGGACGGTCACTGACTCTCAATCTGGAGTTTTAGAAGTGGTCGCCATGGAACAACACCCAGCGAGTTCAGAGTGAGGGACAGCATATCCTACATCTAATTGGTAACAAAAGTATTCATATAAGTAGAAATTATCTAAAGAGCTAGAACCTTGATTCTGTCGTGAGAGTTGAGGGGGAGTGATTGATAAGCTTTTCGTAACTCCTCCGCCTTGCCCTGACACCCTCACCCATTCATTAGGGTTTGAGGCGGTTACTTGACGAAAGTTCGATTTCGTCAAGTAGGATTAATTCTGGTGAAGAGAAGGCACACAGAATGAAAATCGACGGTAACGGTCAAGCCAAGATTTTAAACCAAAACGAGATCCGGTTACTGTTCGCGGAGGGATTAACCACATCAAGAGACCGGGCACTCTTTGGCGTCCTGCTCTACTGCGGTTGCCGGGTAAGCGAGGCCCTGGCACTCACAACCGACGATTTTCGGGGTGGGGTCGTGACGTTGAAAAAGGGCACGACTAAGGGCAGAGCTGGCACGCGGTCTATCCCCCTGCACCCAGAACTCAAAGCACTGCTAGAAGTCTACAACCCGAAGCCCGGTTTGCTCTTTCCTGGTGGCCACGGGAGAGGGCGGCTGACTCGCGCAGCTGCCGACCTCATCCTCAAGTCAGCCTGTCAACGTGCAGGGTTAGTCGGGGTCAGTACCCACTCGTTCAGACGCACTGCCTTAACCAACCTCTCTAACAACGGCATCCCGCTTCGAGTAATCCAGGAGATATCGGGACACAGTTCGCTCCAGACCTTACAGCGGTATCTAGAGGTTGCCCCTGAGCAGACTGTTGCGGCGATCGCTTCCCTCAGGTTTTAACAACAAAGAAGTAGTGTCTATATTGGGGCGATTTACCCGGTGGTTTTTTTGTGATCCCACTGGGTAAGGTTAATTTGTGAGTATGAGCAGTGCGCGAAGGGGCGACTGCCCCCTCTGGACTCCCCCGAAGCCAGTTTTTACTGATGCCCAGCAGGATAAGCTCTAAATTACCAAAGGCGACTAAGGCATCAGCACCGCTACGCTAAAACTGGCTTGGAGCATGGGCAAACCCCAAATCCCTAGCCTGTCGATACCACCAATCGGCTTCGGGTTGGGGGAGCATCCCTGCCAAGTTGTTCGCGGCCACCCCGTAGCCTTGAGTGGCAGATTTACGATACCAGTTGATTGCTTCGTTCCGGTCAATCTCTACCCCTAGCCCTAACTGGTAGAAATTACCCATAATGCACTCAGCTTCGGCGTTACCCTGCTCAGCGATCGGCTGTAGCAGTGTCCTGGCATTAAGGTAATTCTCTGCGTTAGATGCTTCTAGTCCTTCCTGCATTTATTTACTACCCAATTTATTGTCAATTCTTTGGATTATGATCCGCGTGTCGTTGATGTGGTCTACGAGATTTTGCGGCATGTTTACCCCCACCGTAAACAGACCGAAGCGGATCACCACCAATAGTGCCACCACTGACGCCGCCGCGCTGCCAATGATAGATAGCCCAGCTATCTGCCAGGAGCGCCGCTTAGAGTTCGAGATCTGCTCCTTTAGATCGTTCACGAGAGCGGTTAGCATTGTGTTCTGGTTGTCGATCTCGGTCATTATCCCGCTTTTGGCTTCGCTCCAGGGTGAGATCAGGGCTAGTGCTGCCTCTAAGGATTTGTAGCGTTCGGTCCAAACTTCTTCCCGACTCTTCAGCAAGCTTGATGACGTCGTTAAGTTTGTCGCCAAAGCTTCCATTGTTTGGATCAGCTTCGTGAAATTCTTCTCCCTCGTCTTGTCCAAGCTCGCCTGTTTGGTCGTCCATGCATCCAATTCTTCGTAAAGTTGGTTAAATTTTTCTTGCCATTCTTTTGGCGCAGATTCTGTAATTTGTGCCAGGTAGCCAATGTACTGCACTAGCCTAAATGCTGGGTCAGAGGCTTTCATGCCGGAGTCAAGCGCGAATCGCAATACTTTAGCCTGAAATTCCGGCCCCTTATCCTTCAACAGGTTGTCGAGGTGTGAACCATTTTGCTCGGTCATAATCCTAGATACTTTGCTGCTTTTTCCAGCTCTAACTCGCAATTCTCAATCCAATTAAAAATCCGCGACTGATTACTGATGGTTAACTTGTCACTGTCAATTGCTTCCCGAAAAGTCAAATCGTTACTATCCACTATGTCGAATACATCGTCAAAGAGTTCTGGGAACTCCAGCTCTATCCCTCCTAATTTTTCGACAGCTTTTCTTGTATTTGAATTGTTGTACCTCGTAAATTTATATTCCTCACCCCAATACAAATTTTTAATTACGACATGATCTACCTTATCACCGCAAAAATCCACTAAACTCTTCAACTGTTGTAGCGAATTTTTCCCACGGTTTATAACTGATATCATTGTAACTTTATAGTCAAACTTCGAGGCATTCCGAAACAAAGAGATCTCCTCCGATATAGACCGAAAGTACTCAGCCGCACCAGCAGGTAGATCTACCA
Organism: uncultured bacterium; assembly: GCA_964250875.1. Taxonomy (GTDB): domain Bacteria; phylum Cyanobacteriota; class Cyanobacteriia; order Cyanobacteriales; family Chroococcidiopsidaceae; genus CAXUIV01. Next base: position 6,455 of record CAXUIV010000044.1, on the reverse strand, counting down.
GCGAAACTTTAGGGAAGGATTCTTTCAAATCATCCTGAAGCGCATCTGCTCCCCCACGACGATTTAGCTTAAGCGTTCGCACTCCAGAGTCAAGCTTATGATAATGCCGATATAGTTGGGGATTCGATTCGTCGCAATCGTAGGCGATGCAGTTGTACTTTCTATTACGATAGACATCTAATAAGATCCGGGCGACAATGCTTTTGCCCGTACCGCCTTTATCGCCTGTGACAATCACGATTCGTCCTAGCTGGCCAGGATACTTAGTATCAGAATTTTGAGGTGTCATAGCTCGTCATCATTGATTTCTGGGACAAAACTAAATTCAGACTTTTTGGTAGCTCTCTGCTTTGTCTTCGGCGGCTTCGGGGGAGTTGTATCATTTTCGCTTTCTGTTGCCATATCTGGAGAGTCAACTTCTTCTACTGAGTCAACTTCTTCTACTAAGTTAGATTCCTGCTCACCTTCTACCTTTGTAGACGGTTTTTCGATTGCTCCATTCTCATCATTTTTACGAGACGTCTTTTTCTTGCTGGAGCGTTTCGCCTCGGCATGGAGGCTCTTAAGTCGCTCACCAGATATCTGCACGTCACAGCTCGCTAATAACCCAGCTATTTCGGTGTAGGAGTAATCGAGTTTGAGTAACCGCTCTATCTGCCTCCGAAGCTGTCTAACTGCTACTAATGCCGGAATATCCTCAGTCTCTTTCGGTCCAGCTTCCTTGAGCTTTTCTAAAGCTTTAGGTAGAGCTGTTTTCAAAATCCTCTCTTTCTTGATTTCCTTGCCCGTTCCTGACTTCTCACTCGCGCCTGATGCCTCCTTCTCACCCATGCTTGATACCTCCTCCTTATCCATGCTCAATGCCTTCTAATCTGATTATCTTACTAAGCTACCCCCTAATCTAGTTTTTGGACGATACTAGATATGGCGTCAGCCAAATTTACCCTTGTGTATCGCCGCCCTGTATAGGGGCTACTTCTGCTGTCCCCTCTGGCCCTCCGCCTAGGAGCCAGCCATGCACCAAAACATACGTTTTGCTCTCACTTTGTTCGAGAAGCGCAGTCTGGCTCAATGGGGGAAGCCCCCCTTGAGAAACCCCCTAAATCCCAAAGCCACCCCCTCCCAGTATGGCAAACCGAACCAAGCCCAAGTCACTACTACGCTCACACATTTTTCCGGTTCGGTTGTCAGATCTAGAGCTAGAGACTATCCGCTCTAGAGCGGAGCAAGCGGGAGTATCAGCCAGCGCACTAATGAGGAAGAATGCGCTTATGCGACCACTGCCCCGACCGCTTAGTAAAGTGTCGCTCAGAACCTACACTGAGGTAGCGAGAATTGGGCAGAACTTAAACCAACTAACGAGAGCCGTGAACTTGGCACTAAAGTTAGGTAAGAGTATGCCTAGTGAGTGGGTCGAGCTGAATAACCTATCAACTCTATTACGACAACTGCAACGAGAGCTAGCCGATAGTACCAGGACCAACGAAGACGATTTTGACGACGAGGATGACGAAAGTGATCGGGAAGCAGATTAAAGGGAGAGGGTTTCGAGGACTGCTGAACTATCTGGAAAAAAAAGAGCAAGCTGAGCTAATCGGCGGCAATATGGGCGGAAGAGATGCCGAAGAGTTGGCTAAAGAATTCAGGCTATCGCGGCAGCTTAATCCAAAGCTTGAACGAGCGGTATATCATGCTTCGCTATCCCTACCCCAGCACGAACGCCTCGAAGACCAAACGTGGAGCGAGATTGCTGGCAAGTATTTAGAGGGTATGGGCTTCGACTGCAACCAGTATGCTGTGTACCGTCACCACGACCAAGACCACGACCACATCCACATTATTGCCAGTCGTATAAATATGGAGACTGGCAAGACCGTACACGATGGATGGGATTATCCTCGGTCGGAAAAGGTAATTCGGCAGCTAGAGCGAGACTATGGACTAGAGCAAACTGTATCCAGTCGAGACAAGCTGGAGCGAACTGCTAGCACAGGGCAAAGGCGTAGAGTTGAGCGGCAGCAACAGGCATTTGACGAGGGCAGCTCTCAGGTATTACCTGAGTTACCAATTAAGGAGCAGCTACAGTCACTTCTGAGACAGACAGCTAGCCCAGGGCTTAGCATGTCATCATTTATCGACCAACTACCTTATTTGGGAATTGAGGCGAGGGCAGGGTTTACCCGTACCGGAAAGAACAAGGGGATTAGCTACGAGTATCAAGGCCAGCACTTCAGCGGCACACAGCTTGGCGCAGCCTACACCTTTCCCGGCTTACAAAAGCACTTAGGTATCAGTTATGAACCTAATCGGGATGATGATCAGATACGCGCATTGATGGCAGTGAGGGAGCAATCTGAGTCAGTGACAACGCCTCCACCAGCACCCCTAGACAATCCTCCTCAATTAACTAAGTGGGAGGTACAGCAAGAGCGTACCCAGATAGCAGCGCCGATAGTCGATAGCTGGCTAGGGGTGAGCGAACGTGTGACCGGCTTCGGTCTAGCAGCCGAGCGCGACGAGAACGGACTAATCACCCTGCGCCGTGACTCTACTAAATTGCCCATAATGAGAGCTTACAGAGCTACCTCCAACACATCCGACGAATGGACGGCTGTGCCTACTTTCGGCTTTTTAAAGGATGAAGATGGAGAACCAGTACAGGAAATAGCTGATTTTGTGGCGCAGCGAATTGAGCGGGAACACCAGCGGCAGGTAGAGCTAGAGCAGGTGCAGCAGGTAGAACGGGAGCAACAGCGGTTAGCCCTAGAGCAGGCGCAACAGGCAGAGCGGGAGCGCCAGCAGCGAGCGCAACTGGAGCCAATTGAGCAGGCTAAGCCGGATATGGAACGCGGCTCGGTTCAGTGGGATAAGGCTGTACATGTTCTGAATTATGTAGGAGAGCGAATGCAAGCCGGTGAGGAGCTGCTTGAGAGCAGTCGCTATCGTGCTGAGTGGGACTCAGCTAGTCGAATTTTGACGGTCACGGCGAAGGCAGATGATCGCGTAGTTGCTAGGGGATTCGCGGCATCCGATGATTGGGAAATCTTGAACTCTAATGTCAGTGCAGTTGATTGGGCAATTTTCAGTTCTAGAGGTCGCCCGGACGCTGGTGAGAAGGAGGGCAGAGAAGGCAAGGAGGGGAGAGGCATCGAGCGGTAGGACTTCCCAGGCTAAATGCTGCTGTCGTAATAATTCTAGTAGTTTACTAGAATTATTACGCTACAACTTTACTACAGACATCAGAACAATCCTAAAAGGGGGCAGACGACTGAGACGCTTGCCAAGCTGCGATCTCTTCAATAACCTCGATTTGGCGCTCCCATCTAGCGATTTGCTTCCGTGCTTGAATTCCTGCTAAGGCAGCTTGATGTTTTTCAGAGCCAGTGCGACCTAAGTGGAGATTTTTTACCAGCTTCCCGGCATTTCTTTGGCTTCTGCTGGGAAAGATTGCAACGTCTGGACTCATCAATTTTTCATACTGGTAATGCGCGTAGGGTCGTTTGACAATATACGAACAAACATAGCAACCAGCGGGAGCGATAAAGCTTATTTCCTTATGCAGGCTTTGGATTTGCTGGCGCAATTGGTCGATGGTCGTCGCACTTTGATTGATTTTTAAAACATGCTCTAGCTGTCCTAAAGCTCTCGCATTATCTCTAATTGCCTGCCTGTATTCTTTGGCAATCACCATTGGACAAGGAACTGGCATTACCGAGTTAATGTAGAAAGCATAAAGAACCCCATTCACGTTTTGGAAGTCGTACCAGCCATCAATATTTAACTCGGTAATATCTTTCAATTTGGAGTGCCAGCCGTTTAACGCAGGTTGAAGATGACTGATAAATAAGGCTTCTATGCTGGGTAATAGTTCGGGGGAGCTGACTTCAATCCAGGCAACTCGGATATCTGGCAGCTCGTTCAGTCGCCCTAAAGACCCTAGTGATTCTTTCCAGGTGTCCATTAGGTTTGGTGTGGTTCCGATGTACAAGACCTGCAAAGAGGGGGTGATCGCCAAGTAGAGCGCTACTCCACTTGGTAGGGCCTCCGGCTGATGATCAAGTGCGGTAGACGGCAGCAGACTGAGATCAATGTCGGCGGTAGTCGCTGGCACGGTTGTAGATTGCATAAAATCGCGTTAGTTCTAGTAGTTTACTAGAACTATATCATGAGCCAGTTTTAGCGCAGCGATGGGGACGACATAAATAACCCAAACACTGACTAGCAGGATTGCTGGTCGTCCACGAAAACTGGCTAGGGGAGAGTCCTGAGAGGGGTGTCCCCTCTCGCGACACCCTGCCCGCTGACAGGTATCAATCCAAAATTAGGTACAGCCTTGGGTATCCCTTCAAGTTGAGAATGAGTATGGCTGGTCGCAGCAATTGCGTACTCCTCACCTTCGTACAGCACTTTTTGACCGATCTCAAACGGTGATTGATCTCTGGTTCTCGGCTTGATCCGCTCAGCGTACCAGGGCGTACCAGGTAGAGGCTGACTCATGGGTATTGACTGGTGATGACTCATGCCTGTCGTTGTACCAGAAGGGAGGGAGCTGGTGATCGCCGGTTGAGCTGTTATGCCTGGGCTATGAACCGCTGGTGGAATTTCTGGAAGAATTTCGGGATTTACCGCAGCCCATTCCCTTGCTTCCTGGCGCAGCTGCTCAATCCCACTAGCCCAGTAGTACTGCATTCGTGCAATCTCCCCAGCCAAATTTTCAGCCTCCCTCCTCTCCGCGTCCGTGCCAGTGCTTGATAATCGCGCCAGCTTCACCGCTCCCCTTGCCAATCCCGCAGCCTGAATTCGTGCGGAAGTCGCTTTAGCCAATTCGCCAGGTCGCGCCTGTGGATTTCCCCCCGGCCCCCCCTGAATAGCAATTTGTTTTTCCGATTGCGCTTGGGGCGCATCGGAAAAAACTCCCTCAGCAAACCCTTCATTTAAGAGGGGGGGTGTGTAATTCTTACTCAAATCCTTGCTGGGACGGGATTCTAGCGATTTTGGCTCAGGAGTGATTTCTAAGTTTTCTGGGATTTCAATCGTTTCAGCCTCTGTTGAATTGGCTGGAACTGGCTCAGGGACTGCTATTACACACGATTTAGGATAGTAGTCTGGGTGCCACAAAGGTAAGTATTTAGGCTTATGTAGAGTAGTTTGCGATACACCTGTACCACTTAGCTCTTTAGCCTTAGCGATTATAGCGATCGCTCTCGCTGTCGCTGTCAGTGGCAGATCTCCTCGCTCCTCCAGTGCTGCTACAGCTTGCCTGACCCTCTCCTCCGCCTGGTCGCTGCGAGCTTGGTTGCAGAAGTTAACAATGTTGTTTTCAGGGATAGGACTCTCAGGCTCAGGGGTAGGACTCTCAGGGGTAGGGCAGTCATTAAAATTTTCCTTATATGTCCCCTCGCGGGTTGCCGTACTGCCATAGGGCCAGTAGTATCGCTCCACCGCCCTGCACCAGTCAGTTGCCCGTTGTCTGATCTCGTGCTGGTGTCGGCAAAATCGGTCGTAACCTGGGGTAGTGGTTACTTGCTCAACTACGTAATTAATCAGAGTTTGTCCGGTTAACCCTAGGAACACACATCCGTATGTGGCGAAGTCTTTTATCAAGCTATTGGTCTGGCTAAAGGCTGTCCACCCTGCTGCTAACCTTTTCTCTAGATGCCGTTTCCACTTATCGGCCCGTTGCCTGCTGCCAAATCCACGGCTAAGCCGCTGCCGCTCCCATGCGTCGGCAATCGCACTTTCGAGCAGATCTAAATTCTGTTTTTTGGCCGACTGGCTAAACTCATCTAGTAAGTCCTCAATATTTGCTGAGTATGGCTCTAGACAAGCATCCAGCAACGCTGAGCCTGAACCTTGCTGAAGTGGTAGGCGGTGCGCCTTGTACTGGGCAAAGTCATTTCGGCTGTAGGATTTTACGTTCGGAAAACTTTCAATCTGCCCTCCCTTTAAAAACATTTCAGCATCGAATAAACACCACTTAATTGCACACGCCACACCAAACGAACGCACCAGCTTGGGCAGAGGGAAATACAGATGTAAGCCTTCGCTCCAGGTGGATCTGACAACCACAGGGCTTAGTAAACCGATCACCTTCAGAGCTTCTAACAGTCTTTCGTAAGCACCCGCATCTTTGTAGGGATGGTAGCTGCTACCTCGGTCTAGGTCGATCAGACAGTAACGTGTACTCTCTTTAAAGCCCACTCCGATCGCTGCCGCTTCGTCCTGATGCAGGGACCACAGCTCATCTGGCTGGATTGGGTAACTCTCGGTTGTCCATTGAGTTTTTCCCTCTGGCGTCGGGGCATTTCCTCGAATCCAGTCCCAGCCTTGGTTCTGGCTCCAAAACCATTTGCAAAATTCTGCCGCAATTGGGTTTTGAGGCCAAACTGGTGGGACACCCTTAATTTTCTTCTTCTCAGTTGATGCTTTCATTCCTTCCGCTTTCTGTAGAGTGC